>JBGOTH010000078.1:0-9551 GCA_041476345.1 Methylomirabilia bacterium | reverse complement strand
GGACGAGATCGAGCGTCTCGCCGCCGCCGCCGTCATCGCGCGGGCGTAGTCGCGGCAGGTTGGTCCGGTCGGCGCCGCCCTGATACGATGCGCGCATGGCCGCGCGCAACGTCATCCTGATCGGGTTCATGGGGGCGGGGAAATCCGTCTGCGGCCGCCTCCTCGCGCACCGTCTCGGCCGATGTTTTGTCGAGACCGACGACATGATCACCGCGCGTGAAGGGTGCTCGATCCCCGAGATCTTCGCGCGCCACGGCGAAGCACGGTTCCGCGAGCTCGAAGCGGACGCCGTCGCCGCGCTGGCGCTGAAATCCGACGACGTCGTCGCGACGGGTGGCGGGCTGCCGTGCCGCGACGGAATGATGAACGCGTTGCGCGCGCTCGGCACCGTGGTCTGGCTGCGCGGAGACCTGGGCGCTCTCCTGCCGCGTGCGCGGCGCCAGGGTACGCGCCCGATGCTCGACGGCCGCTCCGACGACGACATCGCGGCGCTCCACCGCGCACGCGAGGCGTATTACTCCCAGGCCCATCTTACCGTGGACACGAGCGGGCGCACGATCGACCAGGTCGTCGCCGAGCTCGTCGCCACACTGCGAGCCGAGCATGCCCGCGTCTGATCCCGCCGCGCTGTCCGTCGCCGCCGCGCGCGACGCCATCCTCGCGGGCACGCTGTCGCCCGTCGCCCTCGTCGACGCGTGTCTCGCGCGCATCCGCGCGCTCGATCCGAAGATCCACGCGTGGATCCACGTCGACGAGGCCGGGGCGCGCGCGCAGGCGGCGCTCCGCGCGGAAGAGGCGAAGGCCGGAAAGTTCCGCGGCTGGCTTCACGGCATTCCCGTGGGCATCAAGGACATCTTCGACGTCGAGGGCATGCCGACCACGTGCGGCGCCAAAGCGTGGGCGCACACCCGGCCGATGAAGGACGCATCGTCCGTGCAGCGGCTGCGCCATCAAGGCGCGATCGTGTTGGGCAAGACGCACACGACGGAGTTCGCGTATCGCGACCCGGCGCCGACGCGGAACCCGTGGAACCTCGAGCACACGCCGGGCGGCTCGTCGTCGGGCTCCGCGGCGGCCGTCGCCGCCCGCATGGTGCCCCTCGCGCTCGGCTCGCAGACCGTCGGGTCCACGCTGCGCCCGGCCGCGTACTGCGGAATCGTGGGCTTCAAGGGCGTGCACGGCGCGATCGCCACCGACGGCATCGCGCCGCTCGCCTGGTCGCTCGATCACGTCGGCGTGTTCACGCGCTCCGTGGCCGATCTCCGCATCGCGCTCGAGGTCTACGGTACCCCCTCCGGCGTGAAGGTCGACCGCCCGGCGCGCTTCGCGATCGCGCCGGAGCTGCTCGCACGCGCGGAGCCGGAGATCGCCGCGCAGGTGCAGGCGGCCGCGCGCGCGCTCGCGGCGGCCGGGGCGAGTGTCGACGAGGTGCCGCTGCCGCCGTCCTTCGCGGAGATTCACGCCGCGGGCGGCGTGATCCTCGAGGTCGAATGCGCGACCTATCACGAGGCGAGCTTCGAGAAATACGCGAGCGAGTTCGGCGCGGGCCTGCGCTCGCTCGTGGAGAAGGGGCTCGCGCGCAACGCGACGGCCTACGTCCGGGCCGACCGCGCACGCGACCGCTTCCGACACGAGGCGGCGCGCGCCTTCGCCGACTACGACGCCGTTATCAGCCCGACCGCGCCGGCGCTGCCGCCGCGCGGGCTCGCGTGGACGGGCGACGCCTCGCTGTGCGCGCCGTGGAGCAGCGCCGGATTTCCCGCGATCTCGCTTCCGACCGGCGTGGCGCCGTCAGGCTTGCCGTACGCGATCCAGCTGATCGCGGTGCCGGCGCGCCACGACGCGCTCCTCGACGTCGCGGCGTGGTGCGAAGGCGTGCTGCACTTCACCGACACGCCTCCGGGCGTTTGAGCTCGTGCTCGACCTGAAGATCGAAGGCGCCACCGTCGTCGACGGCACCGGCGCCGCCGGGGGGCGCGCTGATGTCGGCGTTCGCGACGAGGCGATCGTGGCGATCGGCGACCTGAGCCGTGAGCACGCGGGGCGCTCGCTCAACGCATCGGGCAAAGTGCTGGCCCCCGGGTTCATCGACATGCACTCGCATTCGGACTGGCGGCTGTGGGAAAACCGCCGCGCCGAATCGAAGATTCGCCAGGGGGTCACGACGGAAGTCGTCGGCAACTGTGGCTTCTCGCCGGCGCCGGTGCACGTCCTGGTGAACGGCAGCTTCGTCATCCGGGACGGCGAGCACACCGGGAGCCTGCCGGGCCGCGTGCTGCGCCGCCCGTGAAGATCGGGCGGATCTTCCCGGATCTGCTGCGACCGCTGTCGGAAGGTGTGTCGCTGGAAGCGGGTCTCGACAAGGCGCTCCGTCGCATCACCCGCCTCACGGGGGCCACCGGCGGTCTGCTCGTCTTTCGCCCCGCGCGCCGCGAGCCGCTGGTCGTGTCGGCGAGCGGGCGACTGCCGGCCCCCTGGCGCGGCTGGCTGTCGACGGTTGCCGGTGGAGGAGCGGCGCGCCGGCCCACGACCCCGCGCGCGCGCGTGCTGCGCGTGCCGCTCGGCGCGCCGACGCATCCGGTCGGCGAGTTGATCCTCGTCGCCGACCCGCGCCGCCGTGGCGCGCTGCAGCTGCCCGCGGGCTTCCCTCGTGAGCTGGGCGCCGCCCTCGTGCTGCTCGCCGAAAGCCGCCGTCGTGCCGACGAGCTCGCCGCGCTCCTGGCCACGAGCCGTCTCATCACCGCGCGCCTCGATCTTGCGTCCGTGCTCGATCGCATCAGCCGTTCCGTCACCACGCTCACCGGCTCGACCGGCTGCGGCATCGGCCTCCTCACCGAGGACGGGAGTGCCCTGGTGCACGCGGCGGCCCACGGCTTCAAGAGCGACGAGTGGCGGGGGCTGCGGCTGCCGGTGGGCGAAGGCATCATCGGACGCTGTGCGGCGACCCGGCTGCCGATCCTCGTCGACGACGTTCGCGTGGATCCGCGCTCGGCGCGCCGCGACGTGGACGAGCAGGAAGGCATCCGCTCGATGCTGTGCGTGCCGATGATGGTGGGCGGCAATCTCCTCGGCGTGATCGCGGCGTTCTCGACGCACCCCGCGGTCTTCGCCCCGCATCACCAGCGCGTGCTCGAGGCGTTCGCCGAGCAGGCCGGCATCGCGATTCACAACGCGCACCTGCACGCCGAGCTCGAGGCGCGCGTGACAGAGCGCACGCGCCAGCTCGACGAGGAGAAGCGCTTCGTGGAGGTCGTGCTGGAGACGCTCCCGCTCGGCGTCTTCGTCCTCGACGATGCGCTCACCGTGGTGCGGGCGAATCCCGCGGGCACGGACGTGCTCCGCGCCGCCGGCGTGACGCGCCGGCCGTTCGGCGCGCTGTTCCCCGCGGACAAGGCGGCGGCCGTCGACGGATTTCTGCGTGCCGCGATGCGCGACGGCGGCGTGCGCACCATCGAGGACGAGATGGCCATCGCGGGCAGCGCGCGCGTGCTCCGTCTCACCGCCGCCGCCCTCGCGGCCGTGTCGAAGAACCTCGTCGTGCTCGTGGAGGACGTGACCCGCGCGAAGCGGATCGAGCGGCAGATGTTGATGACCGAGCGGCTCACCACCGCCGGCCGGCTCGCCGCCGGCGTCGCGCACGAGCTGAACAACCCGCTCGCCACCATCGCGGGGTGCGCCGAGGCGCTGCGCGAGCGCACGCGGGACGTGAAGCTCGACGACCTCGAGGAGCTGACGGACCTCAAGAGCTACCTCGCGACGATCGAGGAGGAGGCGTACCGGTGCAAGGAGATCACCGGCACGCTGCTCCAGTTCGTGCGCGAGCCCGGGAGCCGCCGCGAGCCGACGGACGTGAACGTGCTCGTGGCCCGCTGCGTGGAGCTCCTCGCCCACCAGACGCGCTTCGCGGCCAGCGCCGTGGCGACCGAGCTCGACCTCGACGTGCACGAGATTCTGGTGAACGAGGGCCAGCTCCGCCAGGTCATTCTCGGTCTCGCCGCCAACGGGCTCGAGGCGATGGACGGCCGCGGGCGCCTCACCATCAGCACGCATCTCGTGGGTGAGGAAGTGGTCATCGAGTTCGCCGACGAGGGTCCCGGCATCGCTCCCGACGTGCTCCCGTGCATCTTCGATCCGTTCTTCACGACCAAGCCGCCGGGGCAGGGTACGGGCCTCGGCCTCGCCATCGCCCAAGGCATCGTGGCCGACCACGCGGGGCGCATCGACGTGGAGTCGACGCCCGGCGCCGGCGCGGTGTTCCGCGTCGCCCTCCCCGCATGAGCGCGCGTCTGCGCGTGCTCGTCGCCGACGACGAGAAGAACCTCCGCGAGCTCATCGTCCGCGAGCTGACGCGCAAGGGGCACGAGGTCGAAGGCGTCGAGGACGGACAGGCGGCCCTGGACCGGATCGCCGCGCGCACCTACGACGTCGTCGTGCTCGACATGCGGATGCCGCGCAAGCCGGGGATCGACGTGCTGCGCGAGCTTGCCGCCGCCGCCGACGGACCGCAAGTCATCGTGATGACGGGCTTCGAGGACGTGGCCACCGCGGTCGAGGCGATGAAGCTCGGCGCGTACGACTATTTGAGCAAGCCCACGCGCATCGAGGAGCTCGACGTCCTGATCCGCAAGGCGGCGGAGAAGGGACAGCTCGTGCGCGACAACGTGGCCCTGCGGTCGCGCGCGCCGGGCGCCGAGCCCTTCGGCGGCATCCTCACGACGAGCGCGCGGATGCAGGACGTCCTCCGCATCATCGAGCGGGTGGCGCCGACCGACTCCACGGTGCTCATCCTCGGCGAGAGCGGGACCGGCAAAGAGCTGGTGGCGCGCGCCATTCACGAGCGCTCGAACCGCGCGGCGCGCCCGTTCGTACCGCTGCACTGCGGCGCGCTGCCGCGCGAGGTCTTCGAGTCCGAGCTGTTCGGCCACGAGAAGGGCGCGTTCACGGGGGCGATCGGGACCAAGCCAGGGCTCGTCGAGCTGGCCGATGGCGGCACGCTCTTCCTCGACGAGATCGGCGAGATGGAGACCGACATCCAGGTGAAGCTGCTGCGCGCGCTCGAGACCGGCACCTTTTTTCGCGTCGGCGGCACGCGACCGCGGCGGGTCGACGTCCGTGTCGTCGCCGCGACCAATCGCGACCTCGCGGAGGCGATGCGCACGGGCGAGTTCCGCCAGGACCTCTACTACCGCATCAACACCATCATGGTCACGCTGCCGCCGCTGCGCGAGCGGCCCGACGACATTGCGCTCCTCGCGCGCCACTTCGTGGAGACGAACGTGATGTACGGCGTCAAGCGGCTCGGGGATCGGGCGCTCGCGGCGCTCGAGAGCTACGCGTGGCCCGGAAACGTGCGCGAGCTCCTGCACGCGCTCGAGCGTGCCGTCATTCTGACCAAGGGTGACGAGATCGAGCCCGGCGATCTGCCGCCCGAGGTGACGGGAACACCTGGCGCGCCGTCGGGCGGCGCCACGACGAGCCTCGAAGCGGTCGAGCGCCAGCACATCGTCAACACGCTTCGGGAGGTCGCCGGGCATCGCGGCAAGGCGGCGGCGCTGCTCGAGATCGATCCCAAGACGCTCTACCGGAAGATTCTCGCCTACCGTATCGAACCCGAGGAATTTCGCGTCTGAGGAGTCGGGCGTCACGGCGGCGGGCTCGGGCGATGTGCCCGGCCCGACCGCGATGTGCTCTGTAACTCCGCGCCCGATCTCGCCGTGGACGCTGGCACCCCGGTTGCTCTACACGAATGGCCCTCGGCGTTCGCGCTCGACGGGCGATGACCCACGTCGCAAGGGAGCACCGATGAACCGGATTCTTTTGATCGATCAGGACCGCACCGCGATGGAGAAGCTCGGCCTCGCCTGCCTCGATCAGGGCCTCGGCTGCGTGATGGCCGACAACGTGTGCGAGGGTGTGCGAGTTCTCCTCGGCGACGCGGTTTCGTTGGTGCTCGTCGACAGCCTCGAGCTGCGCTTTGGAGCGCGCGAGAGCGCCCGGCTCTTCGAGCGCGTGGCCCCCGGCGTGCCTGTCGTCGTCATGGCGCGTGCAGAAGCCGACCTGGCCCGCATCGTGACGCTCGAGCTGGCCGGATTCCGTGTCGTCGCCAAGCCGGTCGTAGTGTCGGATCTCTTCGCCAAAGTGGCGGCCGAAGTGGGGACCCGAGGGTAACGTGATACGACAGAAGCTGGTCGTAGGCGCCGCAATCGGGTTCGTGCTCTTGATGGCGGCGCTGGAACACGTGGCCGGGCGGCATCCGATCACCGAAGCGCCGGGAATTACGCGGGAGAGCCCCCAGCCGCCGCTGCCGACCAGGCCGGAGATCGAGGACGGCGGCGTGTCGGCGGGCCCGCAGCTGACCCACTGAACCCACCGCGTCCTCCCCACGTTGCGTGCGCGACACGGCGGTGTAAACTTACGGAGTCTGCGCGTTAGGCCGGACCTCGCCACCGATGTGACTCTTCCGCGTTCGGGGCGTGATCGGTAGCGGAAGGGAGTCCAGGAGAAACCTAGATGGCGTCCAAACTCTATATCGGCGGTCTCTCATACTCCACGACGAGCGATGGGCTGCGTGAGTACTTCGCGCAGAGCGGCAGCGTTCTCTCCGCGACGGTTATCACCGACAGATTCTCGGGCCAGTCGCGCGGCTTCGGCTTCGTCGAGATGGAGACGGCGGAAGGCGCGCAGAATGCGATTTCCCAGCTCAACGGTCGCGAGCTGGACGGTCGCCGGATCACGGTCGAGATCTCGAACCCGCAGGCGCCGCGCTCCGGTGGTCCCGGTGGCGGCGGCGGGCGTCCGGGTGGCGGTGGTGGCGGCGGGCGCCCCGGCGGCGGCCGTCCCGGCGGCGGGCGTTCCGGGGGCGGCGGCGGCCGCGAGAGCGGCTACGCGCATCGTCCCTCGAAGCCGATCAAGTGGTGACGACTCGGAGGGGGACTTCGTCCCCCTTCCGACGTTCGCGCGCCTGACGGCGCGCTTCACTGCCTCCCCCTAGGAGTTGCGCCGGCGAAGCCGGCGCTCGAAAGTGGCGGAATGACGGGCCAGTCGAGAAATCGGCTGGCCCGTTTGATTTTCTTCGGGAAGCGCGGTCGCTCGCTACTCCGCGAGCACGCGGTCGTACGTTCCGTATTCGTGCGACGCGTCCATGAACCACTTCACGATCTCCGGCTCCGAGCGCGGCGGGATCTCGCACGACGTCGACAGGATGAAGCCGGACGGGCGGGCGGCGGCGTCCACGCAGCGTTTCACGTCCGCGTACATCGCCTCCTTCGACGTCTTCTCGAACTTCGTCGCGTCCACGTTGCCGATCGCCACCACGCGGCCCTTCGCCACCTCCACGAACCGCTCGAGCTGGTCCACGTGGAGGCTCGGGTCCGCCTGCTGGTCGAGGTCGAAGGAGAACGTGGTGAAGCCGGCCTGGATCACGTCCTCGAAGATCGGGTAGGTGGTGCCGCAGATGTGCGTCGTCACGCCGACCTTCTTCGCCTTGAAGTAGTCGCAGAGCTCCTTGTGATAGGGCGCCACGAACTCGCGATAGTTGTCGGGCGAGATCAGGCTGATCGACGCCGTGGGCTCGGAGAAGCTGAGCCCGATGCCCGTCTTCACGATCGCGTCGCCCCAGATCTTCGAGAACTCCGTGGCCACCCGCATGCAGTCGTGGATGAACTGCGGATCCTCGAACGTGTCGAGCAGCATCGTCTCCGGGTTGCGCAGGAGCATCGCGATCGTCCACGGGCCCACCGCGACCGCGCCGAGGGCCGTGGGCGGCTTCGCCTTCACGAGCGCTTCGCACTGCTCGAGGAAGTCGGGCAGCCGCGCCGTCTTGTACGGGTCGGGCATCGTGAGCTTCGCGAGTAACGACTTGTCTTCGTGCAGCACGTGCCCGTCGATGGACGGCACCACCCAGTCCGAGTACTTCACGCGGCAGCCGAACGCCTCCGCTTCCTTGGCGAGGTCGTTGTAGGCGAGCATCACGTCCGGCTCGTAGCGCTCGTAGTACTTCAGCATCGCCGGGATGGCCTTGCCGACGTTGGTGCAGTACTCCTCGATCGACAACCCGTCGAGCGTGCCGGCGAACGACGCGACGATCGGGTAGACCGGCACGCGGTCGGCGAATGTCCTCTTGTAGGCTGCCACCACGCGGTCGCGGCTCGTGTAGCCGGCTTTGCCGTCGGTCATTCGTCCCCCTTCGTCGGTTCGTTCCCGCAGCCTAACACCGCCGCCGTCTGATGTAGAATGCGCGGACTCAGCGGGGGGGCGGTGGCCCACCGCGTCAGAGCAGGAGGCAGTGATGAGCGTGAATGCGCCGAGTGCGAGTTACAGCCTGATCGTCCGTCTCGAGATCGACAACAAGCCGGGCATGCTCGGCAAGATCACCTCGGCCATCGGCAAGGCCGGTGGCGACATCGGTGCCATCGACGTGGCGTCGGTCGGCGCCAAGACCATCACGCGTGATCTGTCGTTCAAGGCGCGCGACGAGAAGCACGGCCAGGAGATCGTCGATCGCCTGAAAGCGATCGGCGGCGTGCGCGTCGTCAACGTGTCCGACCGCACGTTCCTGATGCACCTCGGCGGCAAGATCGAGACGCACGCGAAGGTCGGCGTGAAGACGCGCGACGACCTCGCGATGGTCTACACACCCGGCGTGGCGCGCGTCTGCATGGCCATCCACCACGATCCCGAGAAGGCGTACACGCTCACCGTGAAGGCCAACATGGTCGCGGTGGTGAGCGACGGGTCCGCGGTGCTGGGCCTGGGCGATATCGGACCATCGGCCGCGCAGCCCGTCATGGAAGGCAAGTGCGTCATCTTCAAGGAGATGGCGGGGGTCGACGCCTTCCCGCTCTGCCTCGCCACCCAGGACGTCGACGAGATCGTCATGATCGTGAAAGCCGTGTCGCCGGTCTTCGGAGGCATCAACCTCGAGGACATCTCGGCGCCGCGCTGCTTCGAGATCGAGGAGCGGCTGCAGCGTGACCTCGACATCCCGGTGTTCCACGACGACCAGCACGGGACCGCCGTGGTCGTCCTCGCGTCGCTCCTCAATGCGCTGACGGTCGTGAAGAAGAAGCTGTCGGACGCCCGCATCGTGTTTGCGGGGGCCGGCGCCTCGGGCATTGCGACCGCCAAGCTCCTGATGAAGGAAGGGGCGAAGCACATCGTGGCGTGCGACCGCGCCGGCACGCTCTATCAGGGACGCAAGCAGAACATGAACTCCATGAAGGAGTGGTTCGCCAAGCACACGAACGAGAAGCGCACGAAAGGCTCGATCGCGGACGCGCTCCAGGGCGCGGATGTGTTCATCGGCCTGTCCGGTCCCGGCGTGGTGTCGCTCAAGGAGGTCAAGGCGATGAACCGTGACCCCATCGTGTTCGCGATGGCGAATCCGGTGCCCGAGATCCAGCCGGAGGAGGTGGCGGGCATCGTGCGCGTCATGGGGACGGGCCGCTCGGACTACCCGAACCAGATCAACAACTCGCTCTGCTTCCCCGGCTTCTTCCGCGGGATGCTGGATGTACGCGCCCGTGGCGTGCACGACAACATGAAGCTGGCGG
>JBGOTH010000077.1:0-9629 GCA_041476345.1 Methylomirabilia bacterium | reverse complement strand
GTCCCGGCGAGGAGGTGGGGATGATCGCGCCGAAGCACATCGGTAAAGCTCGAGCTGCTCACGTCATTGAACACATTCAACCACCGCGGCTGATCGTTCATCGCGCTCCTACACGCCGAAGTTGGGGCGTGAAATGTTCCGCAGGAGGTCCGTGGCGGTCGGAGACTCGGTGAGGAGTTGGCGGACGTGCGCCTCCGTCCCTCGCAGCGGCTCCAGCATGAAGATCTTCTTCAGCGGCCCTTCCTTGAGGTCGAAGATGACGGAGTCCCAGCTCGCGGAGACGATCTCGTCGGCGTAGCGCTGCAGGCACATTCCGCGAAAATAAGCGCGGGTGTCCTTGGGCGGGTCGTAGATTGCCTTCTCGATCTCGTCGTCGGTGCTGAGCCGCTCGACGGCCCCCGACTCTTCGAGCTTGCCGTACAAGCCTTTGCCGGGACGGATGTCGTGGTACTGGAGGTCGATCATCTGCACCCGCGAGTCGTTCCACTCGAGATCGTGCTTCTCCATGTAGGTCTCGATGAGCTGGCGCTTGATGACCCAGTCGAGCTCGCGCCCGAGCTGCATCGGGTCCTCGGCCAGGTGGTTGAGCGTCTGCTCCCATCGCACCATCACCTCGCGCACCCACGGCTCGTGCTCGCGGGCCTTGTAGTAGCGCTGGGCGAGGGCGAGGAACTCGCGCTGGAGGTCGACCGCGGTGATCGTGCGCCCGTCCTTCATCCGGATGGTCTCGCGGCAGGTGAGATCGCGCGAGACCTTGCGGAAGGCCTGGACGGGCTGGTCCACTGAGAGGTCGCGCTCGATGAAGTCGTCTTCGACCATGCTGAGGACGATCGCCATCGTCCCCATCTTCAGGTAGGTGGAGATCTCGCTCATGTTGGCGTCGCCCGGGATGACGTGCAGGCGCCGGTACTTCTCGGGGTCGGCGTGCGGCTCGTCGCGCGTGTTGATGATGGGGCGCGAGTGCATCGTCTCCAGGCCGACCTCGGTTTCCATGAAGTCCGCGCGTTGGGAGATCTGGTAGTCGCAGGGGTCCCCGTTGTTCTCGGCCCCGACCTTCCCGGCGCCCGTGAAGATCTGGCGCGTCACGAAGAACGGCATCATGTGCTGCACGATGCGCGCGAAGGGCACCTTGCGGTCCATGAGGTAATTCTCGTGGGTGCCGTACGAGTTGCCCTTGTTGTCGGTGTTGTTCTTCAGAATGATGATTCGCTGCTCGGGCGGCGACACCGCCTCCGCCCGCTGGCGGGCGAGATTCACGATGCGCTCACCCGCGCGGTCCCAGATCACGCAGTCGCGCGGGTTCGTGGTTTCCGGGCTCGAGTACTCCGGATGCGCATGGTCGACGTAGAAGCGCGCCCCGTTCGAGAGGATGAGGTTGATGAGGCGCGACTCTTCCTTGGAGGCGATGTCCTTCTCCTCCATGTATTCGAAGCCGCGCGCATCGCGGAGCGGGCTCTCCGCTTCGTAGTCCCACCGGACGCGGGATGACCGATACGTCTCGTACGAGTTGATGAGGAGCAGGGAGGACAGGATCGGGTTGAAGTCGGGCTGGTTCTTGACCTGGATCCCGTACTCGGTCTCGATACCCATCACTTTCGGGATGGCCATGCGCGCCTCTTTTATCTCCGGAGAAACGAATCCCCCCCGACCGTCGCCGGCCGGGGGGGCAGCGGGGGACGCGTCGCCCCCCGCGGGGTGGGGCTACAGATACTGGCCGGTGTTGACGATCTTCTCGACGTTGCGGGCCTTGTCCTTTGTCTCGCTGATGAGCGGCTTCACGTAGACGATCCGCTCACCCTTCTTGCCGGCGATCTTGGCCCAGTCGTCGGGGTTGGTCGTGTTGGGCAGATCCTCGTTCTCCTTGAACTCCTCGCGGACCCCCATGATCAGATCGTCGGCGTTGATGCCCTTCTGGCCGCCGCCGATGTAGCGCTTGAGGGCCAGCTTCTTGGCCCGGCGCACGACCGACTCGATCATGGCGCCCGATGAGAAGTCCTTGAAGTAGAGGACCTCCTTGTCGCCGTTCGCGTACGTCACCTCGAGGAAGCGGTTCTCCTCGGAGAGGCTGTACATCGACTCGATGGTGCCGACGATCATGCGATCGACGGCGGCCTGCGCGTCGCCGCCGTTCTCGCGGATCTCATCGGGGGAGATGGGGATCTCGGTGGTCATGTACTTGTGGAAGATGTCGGCCGCCGCCGCCTGATCGGGGCGCTCGATCTTGATCTTCACGTCGAGCCGGCCCGGCCGCAGGATCGCGGGGTCGATGAGATCCTGCCGGTTCGAGGCGCCGATGACGATGACGTTCTTCAAGCCCTCGACCCCGTCGATCTCCGCGAGGAGCTGCGGGACGATCGTCGTCTCCACGTCCGAGCTGATCCCCGTCCCACGCGTGCGGAAGAGCGCATCCATCTCGTCGAAGAACACGACCACCGGCACGTCCTCGCTGGCCTTCTCCTTGGCCTTCACGAAGATCTCGCGGATCTTGCGCTCGGTCTCGCCCACGTACTTGTTCAGGAGCTCGGGACCTTTGATGTTGAGGAAGAAGCCCTTGATCTTCTCACCGCGTTTCTCGGAGATCTTCTCGGCGAGGTTGTTGGCCACGGCCTTCGCGATCATCGTCTTGCCGCAGCCGGGAGGCCCGTAGAGCAGCACACCCTTGGGGGGTGTGAGCTTGTGCTCCTTGTAGTAGTCCGCGTAGAGGTACGGCAGCTCCACGGCATCCTTGATCGTCTCGAGCTGGCTGCCAAGACCGCCGATCTGGTCGTACCCGATGTCAGGCACTTCCTCGAGGGCGAGGTCGTCCACTTCGCTCTTGGGCAGCTTCTCGAGCAGATAGCCCGACTTGCCGTCCATGAGCAGGTGATCGCCCACCTTGAGGCGTTGCGTGCGCAGGGGGTCGGCGATGATACCGACCTTGTCTTCGTCGGCGCGCAGCGTGACGACGGCGCGCTCCTCGTCGAGCTGTTCCTTGAGGATGACGACCTCGCCCTGGATCTCGTAGCCCGCCGCCTCGACGACGTTGAGACCTTCGTTGAGGATCAGCTCCTGGCCGGGCTTGATCGTGTCGACCTTGATCGACGGGTGGAGGTTGACCTTCACCTTGCGGCCCTGCGACAGGATGTTGACGGTGCCGTCCTCGTTGGGCGAGAGGTACACGCCGTACGTCGAGGGCGGCGCGCAGAGCTTGTCGACCTCTTCCTTCAGTGCGGTGATCTGCTCGCGCGCCTCGTAGAGCGCGTTCACGAGTTTCTCGTTCTGGTTGAACGCCTGCACGAGCTGACGGTTTGCCTCTCGCAGCTTGTTCTCGACGATCATGAACTCCTTCGGCGTGTCGTCGAGCTTCTTGCGGAGGTGGAGCGTCTCTTTCTCGAGGGACGCGACGTAGGCCTGGAGGTCCTGAACCTGGACCTCGTACTCCGTCAGGCGGCGTCGTGTGGTCGAATCCGACATGGACGAGGGAAGGAACTTGGAGAAGCCTTCGCGACTCGGGCTACCCTTTTTGTCGAACTCCTTCATAGCCTATCCCCTCTTGCTTGACCTCTCATGCGCCGCTCGTCCGGTTGGTGCCGAAAGGCAAACCGAGTATAGGCAGCGGTCAGAATGCAAGTCAAGGTTCGGACGCCCTTCTGCGCCGCTCGACTCCTTGAATTTGCAGCGTTTTTCGCCGTCATGTCACTCTTTGCCTCTTGCGGTGGCCACGCCGCCGTCTTCTCGGTTGAAAATGAGCAAGTTCTGTACCCGAAGCCGCTCACCCGGTATCGTCAGCGAAACCGGTATGTATCGTCACGGGTTCCGCTTTATAAAAGACGCGATGTCTTCTCGCCGGGATGCCTTCCGAGCGCTCATCCTCATGGCATTTGTTGCCGTGTTGCCTGATTTTTCTGCCGCCCAGGCACGACACGAGATGCGAATCGGCGTCATCGCCATCCCCACGACGGTCGATCCGGCCACCGCCCTCGACGGTGCCCCGCCGCTCATCGCGCGCCACGTCTTCGACACGCTCCTGACCTATCGCGAAGGGTCGACCGACGTCGATGCCGGGCTCGCCACGCGGTGGTCCGCGTCGCGCGACGGCCTCACGTGGTCCTTCACACTTCGGGACAACGCCCGCTTTCACGACGGCACTCCGCTCACGTCCGTCGAAGCTGCCGCGAGTTTCACACGCTTCCTCCACCCCGAGGGCGAACCGCCGCCGACGGCGGCATGGAGCGCGCTTCTGCGTGGAAGCCCGGGGGTGATCAAGGAGGTGAGGGCCGCCGATTCCCACACGTTACAGATCGTGCTCAACCAGCCGTACGCGCCACTCGTCACCGTGCTGGCGCACCCCGCGCTCGGCATCGCGCGCCATGGAAGCGACGGCCGCCTCGTCGGGACGGGACCATACCGCGTCGTGGACGTGAGCGCCGGTCGCGTCGCCCTCGAGGCGGTACCCGGGCACTGGAGCGGTCCGTCGCGTGCCGAGCGCCTCGTCTTCCTCGAAGTCGCCACCGATGACGACGCGGAAGCGGCGTTCGATGCGCGGGCGCTCGACGTCTGGTTTCCAGCGGCACCGCCACGGCGAGCTGAGTGGGCGCTCTCCGCGCCCAGCCTTCGCGTCGGCTACCTCGCGTTCCAGACCGGGAAGGAGCCTTTCTCGCGAAAGCGGATCCGTCAGGCGGTGGCGAGCGCGCTCGATCCGAGCGTGATCGCCGTGAGCCTCGAGGGCGTGGCCGTTCCGCTGCAGTCGTTCCTGCCGTTCGGCGTCTGGGCGCGGCGTGAAGGCAGCCCGATCCTCGGCGGCTCGCGCGACCACGTCAAGAAGCTGCTCGCCGAAGGCGGCTGGCCGGCGGGTTACAAGCCCACCCTCGTGACGGTGGGCGACGGCGCCGGCTTGAACGTCGCCAGGCTCGCGGAGACGCTCGCGCTCACGTTGGGCGCGGCCGACATCCCGGTGACGGTACGCACCGACGCGGGCACCGGGCCACGAGGGGCTTTGCAGAGGGGTGACTACGACATCGCGCTTGCCGAGGCCACCGTGATCGGCGGTGATCCGCATCTGTTCCTGTTCCCGCTGTCGACGAGCGAGGGCGTGGCGAAGGGGCCCCGGGCGCTGAACTTCTCCTTCTACAAGAACCCGCGGCTCGACGACGCGCTGATCCGCGCGAGCCAGCTCGCGTTTCGTCCTGAGCGTCTGCGTCTCTACCAGCGGGCGCAGGCACTGCTCGCGGAAGAGATGCCGTGGATCCCGGTGTACGTCCGCCTGCAGTGGGCGGTCGTCCGGCCTGAGGTCAAAGGCCTGCGCCTCCATCCGACCGGTCTGCACCGCCTCGACACTTTGACGTTCTAGCTCGGAGGACCACGATGAAGCTGAAGGATCGCGTCGCACTCGTCACCGGTGGCGGCTCCGGCATCGGGCGCGCCATCGCGCGGCGTTTTGCCGCGGAAGGCGCCCTCGTCGTCGTCAACGACGTTACCGTCGAGAAGGCGCAGAAGACCGTGGACGAGATGGGCGTCGGACAGGGCCGTGCCGTCGCGGCCGACGTGAGCGACAGCGCGCAGGTCCGCGCGATGTTCGCGGCGATCGAGCGCGGGCTCGGCGGGCGCCTGGACATCCTCGTGAACAACGCCGGCATCGCGGGCAGCCGCGGCGACCGGGAGCGGATCGCGAGCATCGCCGAGGTGCGCGTCGGCGAAACGCTGGCGGGCGAGATCACGACCCACTGGGACATTACGCAGAACATGAGCGACGAGGCCTGGCACCGGATGATCGGGGTCCACCTCAACGGGACGTTCTTCTGTACGCGCGAAGCGCTCAAGCTGATGAGCCGGGTCAACCGCGGTGCGATCGTCAATCTCTCGAGCGTCGCGGCGCTCTCCGGTCTCGAGATGGCCCCGCACTACTCGGCGGCGAAGGGCGGCATCCTGAGCCTGACGCGCGCGCTCGCCCGCGAGGTGGGATCGCGCGGGATTCGCGTGAACGCGATCTGCCCCGGCTACATCGACACGCCGATGACGTCCGGGATGTCGCCGCTGATGCAGAACATCATCTTGTCTCGCACGCCCCTCGGCCGCTGGGGCGAGCCGGAGGAGATCGCGGCGACGGCGCTCTTCCTCGCGTCCGACGACAGCAGCTTCTACACGGGGCAATGGCTGTCGCCCAACGGCGGGCTGGTCATTGGCGGCTGAGCCGGCTCGCCAGGACCTGACGGTTCGAGGGACGCCCGTGCAGATGCTCGGGGCGGGCGTGGGCCCCGACCTCCTGTTCCTCCACGGGGCCGGCGGCGCGGGACGATGGCTCGAATTCCAGCAGCGCCTGGCCGAGCGGTTCACCGTGCGTTTCCCGAGCCATCCCGGGCATGGCGGCTCGCCGGCCGCGGAGTGGATCGAGCACATCTCGGACCTCGCGTTCCACTACCTGGATCTGCTCGACACGCTGCGCCTCGAGCGCGTCCATCTGGTCGGCACGTCGTTCGGCGGATGGATCGCGGCCGAGCTGGCGGTGATGGCGTCGCATCGGCTCGCGTCGCTCACGCTCGTCGATCCCGTCGGGATCAAGGTCGACGGCTGGATCTATCCCTTCCTCTTCGGGATGGACATTCCCGAGATCGTCGCGACCCTCTTCCACAACCCGATGGCGGCGCTCGCGCTCGCGCCCCCCGACCAGTCGGTCGAGACGCTGGCGCTCGCGTACCGGCAGGGAACCGCCATTGCCCGCGTGAGCTGGAACCCCTATCTCTACGATCCGCTGCTCCGCCGGCGCCTCGCGCGGATCACCACGCCCACGCTGCTCTGCTGGGGCGCTTACGATCGCCTGGCGCCGCTCGATCCGTGCGGAGTAGCGTGGACGAAGGAGATTTCCGGCGCCCATCTGCGGACCTTCGCGGAATCCGGACACGTCCCGCACCTCGAGGAGCCCGGCGCGGTCGCCGACGCGGTCATCGAGTTCTGTGGGCGAGGGGAGTGGGGGCGGTGAAGTTCTACTACTTCCACCTGATGCCGTACGTGATGGAGCACGACGAGCCGTCGTCGTGGGTGACGCTCTCCAACCGCCACTACGATCCGAAGGTCGGCCAGCAGCTCTACCACCAGTACCTCGATCAGCTCGAGTACGCGGAGAGCCTCGGCTGGGACGGCCTCTGCGTGAACGAGCACCATCAGAACTGCTACGGCACGATGCCGAGCCCCAACGTGATGGCGGCCATGCTCGTGCGCCGCACGAGCCGCGCGAAGATCGCGATCCTCGGCAACGGGCTGCCGCTGCGCGAGAACCCGCTGCGCCTCGCCGAGGAAGTCGCGATGCTCGACGTCGTCTCGGGCGGGCGCGTGATCTCCGGCTTCGTGCGCGGCATCAGCGCGGAGTACTTCTCGACCGGTGTCAACCCGACGCACTCGCGCGACCGCTTCTACGAGGCGGCGGAGCTGATCCTTCGCGCCTGGACGGAGCCCGGGCCGTTTCCCTTCGACGGCAGGTTCTATCGCTATCACTACGTCAATCCGTGGCCGCGACCGCTCCAGCAGCCGCATCCGCCGGTGTGGTGTCCGTCCCAGGGCAGCTCGGAGACCGTGGAGTGGGCGGCGAAGCGCCGGTTCCCGTACCTCATGGTCTTCACGCCGATCAAGCGGATCGCCCAGGTCTACGGCGAGTATCGCGAGGCGTGCGAGCGGAACGGCTACACGGCGAGCCCGTACCAGCTCACCGTGAACCTCCCGATCGTCGTCGCGGAGAACGACGCCAAGGCCCGCGCGATCGCGGAGAAGAACGTGATGTGGGTCTTCAACACGGGGCTGCGCATGCACCCGCCGTTCTGGCGGCCGCCGGGCTACATGACCGAGGCGTCGCTCCGGCGCATGCTCGCCAACCCGCCGCCGCTGCCGAGTGATCTCACGTTCGAGCAGGCGGACGCGCTGGGCTACATCATTCACGGCAGCCCCGCCACCGTGCGCGACCGGCTCCGCGTCTTTTCCGACGAGCTCCGCGCCGGGATCGTGTGCTCCGGCATGAACGGCGGTAGCCACGAGGCGACGCTCGAGATGATGCAGATGTTCGCGGAGGAGGTCATGCCTCACTTCCGCGAGGATGCCCACATCGACGAGACGGCCGGCGTCGGCCGCTAGACGTCGTGCGCCCCTCGCGCACCGCGGCGACGAGTGCCTCGAGCCCCGCGCGTGTCGTCCAGCGCGGCGCGTACCCGAGTGCCGAGCCGATGGCGGTGATGTCGGCGGAGGAGTGCCGGATGTCGCCGGCGCGCTCGGCGCCATGCGTGATGATCGGCGTCACGCCGACGATCTCGGCGAGCAGCCGCGCGAGGGCGTTGAGGCTCGTCCGGCCGCCGCCTCCGACATTCAGTGGTGACGGTCCCCGATACGCGCCGAACATCGCCCGCAGGTTGGCCTCGACGACGTCGGCGACGTAGACGAAATCCCGCGTTTGCTCGCCGTCACCGTAGATCGTGACCGGCGTGCCGGTGAGGAGCCGCGTCACGAAGATCGAGATCACGCCGGAGTAGGCGGACGACGGGTCCTGGCGTGGTCCGAAGACGTTGAAGTAGCGCAACGGTACCGCTTCGAGTCCGAACAGCGCGTGGTGGAGCGCGGCGAGCTGTTCGGTATAGAGCTTGTCGAGCCCATAGGGCGAAAGCGGACGCACGGCTGCGCGCTCGGAAACGGGCAGGTCGGCGGTGTCGCCGTAGACGGCGGCCGAGCTCGCGAACACGACGCGCTCGACGCCGGCCTGGCGCGCGGCATCGAATACGCGCGCGGTGCCGAGGGCATTGATGTCGCACGAGAGTCCCGGCTCTTCCACCGAGCGAGGGACCGAGACCAGCGCCGCTTCGTGAAACACCCCGTCGACGCCGGCGACGGCCCGGGCCACGTCGTGCGCGTTCCGAATGTCGCCGTCGACCACTTCGAGCGGCGCCCCGCGCTTCGCGAACCCGAGGTTCTCGCGGCGGCCGGTGCTGAAGTTATCGAGGACGCGGACGGTGTGCCCGTCGGCGAGCAAGCGCTCGACGATGTGCGACCCGATGAATCCGGCACCGCCGGTCACGAGGACGCGCATGACCGCCGGCCTACCCCCACGCCGCGATCGCCTCCTGACGGGTCGCGTGCATGGACATCACCGTGGTGAGGCGGGTCATCTCGAAGAGCGACCGCACGTCGCTCTCCAGCGCGCACACCTTGATGTCACCGCCGGCGGCGCGCGCGTGCTTCATGGCGGCCACGAGTGCGCCGAGGCCGGAGCTGTCGATGTACATGACGGCACCGAGATCGAGGATGAGGCACGCGCGCCCCCGGTCGACCAGGTTGGTGAGCCGCAGGCGGACGTCGTCGGCCACCGCCATGTCGACATCCCCGTGCGGCGCGACGATCGTCACTTTCCCCATGTCTTTTACGTCGATGTCCATGCGGCTGTCGTCCCCGGGGCGCGCGTGCTCAGGCCGGCGGAGAATCCGTGCGCCTGGCGCGGTATTTTACCAGCGTCCATCGAGTGCCTCGTGGCCGCGTGGTGTCGAACGTGACCTCGTCCACACTGCTGCGCACGAGGAAGAGCCCCATGCCGCTCTCGGGCACGGCGTCGAGGTCCGGGGGCGTGTAGCCGCGCGGATCGTACGGAGCGCCTTCATCGTCCACGTGCACGACGAAGCGGT
>JBGOTH010000076.1:0-9656 GCA_041476345.1 Methylomirabilia bacterium | reverse complement strand
TCGACGTTCCGCATCGTGCTCCCGATCACGCCCACGGTCGCCACCGCCGCGGACGATGCCAGGCCGTGAACGACACCGTGGCCGCGGAAGTGCCGACCGTTCTCGTGATCGACGATCATCGCTACGTGCGCGACATGGTGCGGGCGCTCTTCGAAGGCGAAGCCTACCGGGTCATCGAGGCGGCCGACGGCAGCGAGGGCCTCGCGCTCGCCCAGAGCGAGCAGCCCGACTGCGTGCTGCTGGACATCCGCATGCCGGGCGTCTCGGGCTTCGACGTGCTCGAGCGGATGAACCGGGATCCGCGCACGCGCGAGATTCCCGTCATCATGCTCACGGCGTCCGACGAGACGTTGGAGGGCATGGACAGGGCCCTCCGGGCGGGCGCCGTGGACTACCTCTCCAAGCCGGTGTCCCCGGCTCGTGTAGCGATCCGCGTGCGGGGCGCGGTCGAGCGTCGGCGCCTTCTCCGCGAAGTCCAGGACCTCCGCACGAACTTCACGTCGATGCTGGTGCACGATCTCCGCAGCCCGCTCACGGTCATCAGCGCGTATGTCGACATGCTCGGGCAGGGCGGCGCCGGGTCGGTGTCCGATCGTCAGCGCCAGCTCCTCGGCAAGATCCAGGAGTCGTGCGGGCGCATGGTGCGCCTGACCGGCGAGATCCTGGATCTGTCGAAGCTCGAAGCGGGCAAGCTGCGGGTGGAGCGCGAGCGATGCGATCTGGCCGCGCTCGCCGAGGAGGCGGTGGAGCGTCTCGGGCCGCGTGCGAGTCACGAAGGCGTCACGCTGACGCTGGATCGCCCGCCCGCGGCGTTCCCCATCGTCGCCGATCCGAGGCGGCTCGATCAGATCCTCTCGAACCTCCTGGACAACGCGCTCAAGTTCACGCCACGAGGCGGCACGGTCACCGTGGAGATGCGTTCGCGCGCGCGCGAGATCGAGATCGCGGTGACGGATACCGGGCCGGGCATCCCGCCCGACGAGCTGCCGCTTCTCTTCGAACGTTTCAGTCAGACCAGCTCCGGGCGGGCGACGGCGCTGCCCGGCACCGGGCTCGGGCTGGTCATCTGCCGTCATCTCGTCGAGGCGCACGGCGGGCACATCCGAGCGGAGAGCGAGCCGGGACACGGCGCGCGCTTCGTCGTGACGCTGCCGTCCGGTTAGAGCGTCAGCCGTGCGGCCGTAAGTGCCAGGCGGATGGCGTCGCGCTCTCGAGGCGGGATGGGTGTGAGCGGCGGGCGCACCTGCGCGGTTGGGATGCGCCCGAGCAGCACGAGCGCCTCCTTCATCCGGTTGTGCATGTCGACGAACGGCGGCGCGTAGAAGAGGCGCACGAGCGGATCGAGCCGGTCGTTGATCGCGCGCGCGTCGTCCACGTCGCCCTTGGCGCACGCCTCGAACAACTCCACCTGCAGATCGGCGGTCACGCTGCCCATCCCCGAGATCGCGCCGTCCGCGCCCAGCAGGAACGACGCCATCAGCGACATCGTGAAGGCCGACAACACCGCGACCGGCCGGCCGGTCGCGCGCACGGCACGAAGGCTTCGCTCGAATCCCACGATGTCGTTCGACCACTCCTTGACGGCCGCCACCTGGGGAATTTCGACGAGGCGCGAGAGCGTCTCGGGCGTGTAGCCGATTCCTGACGCGAGCGGGTACTGGAAGACGACGATCGGGAGGTCGGCACCCGCGGCGATCTCCGAGAAGTGCCGCACCGCCATGTCCGGCTTCACCTGGGCACCCCACGCGAAGAGCGTTGGCGGGAAGACGAGCACGCCCGCGGCCCCGGCGGCTTTCGCGTCGCGCGCCAGCTCCACCGCCTCGCGCGTCCCGTCGGAATAGACGCCCGCCACGAGCGGACAGCGGTCGCCGATCTCGTCGAGCGCGATCGCGAGCGTGCGCTTGCGCTCGTCGCGGGTGAGCGACGACACTTCGGCGGCGTGGCCGTTGGCCACGATTCCCGTGACGCCCTGTGTGTCGGCGAGCCATCGGAGGTGGCGGCGATACGCCGGCTCGTCGATCTCGAGGTCCGCGGTGAAGGGCAGCAGGTTGGCCGGCATGATGCCGGAGAAGCGCAGACGCTCTGTCATCGCGCGGTCCTCATGTCGTCGGGCACCCGGAGCGTGCCGTCGATCACGGGCACCACGCCGCCGCCCACGCGGATCTTGTTCGCCCGCCCCGCGCGCGCCTGCAGCGCGATGTGGACGAAGCTCTGGCGCTTCATCCTCGTGCCTTGCTCGCTCACGATGCGCGTCTCGCCGTCGGCGTGGACGAGGCGGTGACGCACGAGGTACGCGCCGAGAGCGCCGCTCGCGGACCCCGTGGCCGGATCCTCGGCGACGCCGTGCGCCGGCGCGAACATCCGCGTGTACACGCGGCGTGCGTTCGGATCCGGATCGGGCGCCAGCACGAAGATGCCGATGTGGGCCGTGGCCGGCGCAACCTCTTCCATCCGGCGCGCGTCGACGACGGCGCGGTCGACGGTGGCGGCGTCCCGCAGCGGCACGTAGAGGAACGCGTTGCCCGTCGAGCCGGATTCGACGGGGGCGCCGGGCAGGAGGTCGTCCGCCTCGAGGCCGAGCGCGGCGGCGACGCCATCGCGGTCGCGTACTTCCGCCTCGAACGTGGCGTCGCGATGATCCATCCACACGAAGCTCGGCGCGTGCGGATCGCCCTCGAGCTCCACGGGCACGGGCCCGATCTCTTCGTCGAGCGCGAAGTGCCTGGCGGCGCCGGGCACGAGGCCGTGCTTCGCGAGCACCCACGCGGTCCCGATCGTGGGATGGCCCGCGAAGGGCATCTCGCGACCCGGCGTGAAGATCCGCACGCGCGCGGCGCAGTCGGGCCGGCGCGACGGAAGGATGAACGTCGTCTCCGCGAGGTTCATCTCGCGAGCGATGTCCTGCATCTGCGTGGGGGAAAGATCGCCGGCGTCGAAGACGACGGCCAGCTGGTTACCGCCGAACGCGCGGTCGGTGAAGACGTCGACCTGCACGAAGCGATACGAGCGATCCGCCGCCATGCCGCGAGTTTACCGCGATGACGCGTCGAAGGCGCTCACGAGATGGCGAAGCGCGCCGGTGCCGAGCGTGACCTCCACGACGTCGAAGCGGCAGCGCGCGTCGCCGAGTCCATGCGCCTTCAGGTAGAGCTGAGCGAGTCGCACGAGCCGTCGCTGCTTCTGCCAGGAAACCGCGGCGGCGGCGCCCACGTCCCATCCCGGTTGACGGGCCTTCACTTCGACGAACACCCACACCTCGCCGTCGCGACACACGAGATCGATCTCGCCACCACGAAAGCGCACGTTGCGCTCGACCACGCGGAGCCCGACGCGCTCGAGTGCCTGAGCGGCCCGGCGCTCGGCGTCGGCCCCGGCCGCGCGTCGCTGGTCCATGCCTTGCGATACCACGCGCGCCGCGGTCTGAGAATGTGTCGAATCGCAGACACTGCGACTAGTCCTCGTCTTCGAGCACGAAAAGCTCGCCCTGGCGCCAGACGCCGGCAAAGGTCCGGCGGTGGACCGGGCAGGGACCGTGGCGGTCGAGCGCGGCGAGGTGATCGGGCGTGCCGTACCCTTTGTGCCGCGCGAACCCGTACTCGGGGAACTGCGTGTCGAGCTCGATCATGATGCGGTCGCGTGTGACCTTCGCCACGATCGACGCCGCCGCCACGCTGGCGCAACGCAGGTCGCCGTGCACGAGGTTCTTCTGCGGGCAGGGGACCCCGGGCAGCGTCACGAAATCGGTGATGACGAAGTCCGGCGCTACGGACAGGCGGGCGAGCGCATCGAGCATGGCGAGGCGCGTGGCCTGGAGGATGTTGACCCGGTCGATGGTGGCGTGGTCGACGATCGCGACGCCGACGGCGAGTGCCTGCTCGTGGATCGCACCGAACAGCACTTCACGTCGCTCGGCGCTGAGGAGCTTGGAATCCGCGACCCCTCGGATGCGGTGCTCGGGAGTCACGAGGACGGCCGCGGCGACGACGGGGCCGGCGAGCGGCCCGCGCCCCGCTTCATCGACGCCGGCGACGCGGATGAGCCCGGCGCGCCACGCTTGTCCTTCATGCCGGTACGGCGCGGACGCTGGCGCCATGCCGGTCTGCCGCGTCTCCTACTCGGCGGCGCCGCTGGTGGGGACGGCGATGACGCGCTTTTCCTTCACGCGGGCGGCCTTGCCGCTGAGCTTTCTGAGGTAGTAGAGCTTCGAGCGTCGCACCTTGCCGTGCCGGACCACGTCGATCTTCTCGATGCGCGGGGAGTGCAGCGGGAACGTCCGCTCCACGCCGACGCCGTACGAGATGCGGCGCACGGTGAACGAGGCGCGCCCGCCCTCGCCGCGCCGTCTGATGACGATGCCCTCGAAGAGCTGCGTCCGCTCCTTCTCGCCCTCGATGACCTTCACGTGCACCTTGACGGTGTCGCCCGGCGCGAAGCCGTCCCGGTCCTTCTTGAGGTGTCCCGCTTCAACCAACCGGATCGCGTCCATGACCTTCGTCCTCCACATCGTCGGGGGTCTGCCCCCGTTCGAATCGCTCCACCAGTCTCATCTCGTCGGGCGTGAGGGCCGCCTCCGCGAGGAGGTCGGGCCGCCTTCGCCACGTCAGCCACAGCGCCTGTCGCCGGCGCCACCGCGCGATGCGCGCGTGATCGCCGGACAGCAGCACCGCCGGCACCTTCGCGCCGAGAAACTCCTCGGGCCGCGTGTACTGCGGCGGCTCCAGCAGCCCGCTCGCGAACGATTCGCGGGCGGCGGCGTCCTCGCCGCCGAGAGCACCCGGCAAGAGCCGCGTGACCGCATCCGCCACCACGAGCGCCGGCAGCTCGCCGCCCGTCAGCACGTAATCGCCGACGGAGAGTAGCTCGGCACCCGTCAATGTCGCCACGCGCTCGTCCACGCCCTCGTACCGTCCGGCGAGGAGGATCAGGTGGCTCTCCGCGGCGAGCGCGGCCGCCACCCGCTGGGTGAACGCCGGCCCGCGCGGGTCCATCAGGATCACGCGCGCCGTCGGCGTCCGCAGCGCCTCCACCGCCGCCACCAGCGGCTCCGGCTTGAGCACCATACCGCTGCCGCCGCCGAACTGGTAATCGTCGGTGACCCGGTGCCGACCGCTCGCATGGTCTCGCAGATTGACCACGCGGATGTCGACGACACCGCGTGCTCGCGCGCGACCGATCATCGACTCCGCGAGCGCCGGCTCCACGATTCCCGGAAACAGCGTCACGATGTCGATGCGCATCGCACGTCCCGTCAACGGTGCTTCAGAGCTCGAGCAGGCCCTCCGGCGGCCGGATCACCACTCGGCGTGAGGCGAGATCGACCTCGCGCACGATCTCCGCCACCGCGGGGATCAGCCGCTCGGTCGCGCCGTCCGCCACGACCCACAAGTCCTGCGCCGGCGCATGCTCGATGCCGGTCACGTGGCCGACCTCCCGTCCGTCCTCGGTGACTACCCGGCAGCCTTCGAGCTGCCAGGGGTAGAAGCGCCCCTCCGGCGGCGGGAGCGCGTTCTCGCGAGGCAACGCGATCAGCCTCCCGCGCAGGGCCGCGGCCGCCTCGGGCGTCTCGCAGCCTTCGAAGCGAACCACCACCACCTCGCCGTGACGGCGGGCCGTGCTGATGCGTCGCGTCTCCCGTTCATCCCGCGACGCATCCCACAACACGCACTCGACGACGCGGTGGAACCGCTTCGGGTCGTCCGTGAGCGGAATGACCCGGACTTCGCCGCGGAGCCCGTGCGCCCGGGTGACTTCGCCGATCGTCACGAGATCCTGCGGCATCCGCTACTTCGCTTGCAGCTCTTCCTTCACGTTCTCGATGAGGCGCTTCACCGTATTGGACGGCTGCGCACCCTTGGCGATCCACTCGCGCGCCTTCGCCCGGTCGATCTTCACGGTCGGGGGCTGCGTGAGCGGATTGTAGTGCCCGATGATCTCGATGAAGCGGCCGTCGCGCGGCGCGCGCGAGTCCGCCACCACCACCCGGTAGGCCGGGCGCCGATTGGAGCCCATACGTCGAAGTCGGATCGATACCGCCACGTCGTTACCCCCTCAACGAAGGAAAGCCGGGTTGACCTTTGAATCGGCCCAGCTTGCCCTCCATGCCTTTGAACTGTTTCATCATCTTTCGGAGCTGCGCGTGCTGCTTGAGCAACCGGTTCACATCGGCGACGCTCGTGCCGCTGCCGCGCGCGATGCGCTGGCGGCGGGATCCGCTGACGATCTCGGGATGCGTCCGCTCCCCGGGCGTCATCGACGAGATGATCGCGTCGAAGCGATCGAGATCCTTCTGCTCGCCCGTGAGATCGCCGGCGCCCTTCATCATCTTGCCCATGCCAGGGATCATCCCGAGGACCTGGTCGAGCGGCCCCATCTTCCGTACCTGCTTCAGCTGCTGACGGAAGTCCTCCAGGGTGAAGCTGTTCTCACGGAGCTTCCGGACCATTTCTTCGGCCGTCTTCTGGTCGACGCTCTCCTGGGCCTTCTCCACGAGCGAGAGCACGTCGCCCATGCCGAGGATGCGAGAAGCGAGGCGATCGGGATGGAACGGCTCGAGCGCGTCGGTCTTCTCGCCGACACCGACGAAGGCGATGGGGCGGCCCGTCACCTCGCGCACCGACAGCGCCGCGCCGCCGCGCGCGTCGCCGTCCATCTTCGTGAGGATCAGCGCGTCGATGCCGACGGCGGTGTTGAAGCTCTCGGCGACCGTCACCGCGTCCTGGCCCGTCATGGCGTCGACGACGAGCAGGATGTGGTGCGGCTTCAGCTCGCCGCGGATCGCCTTGACCTCGTCCAGCATCGCTTCGTCGATGTGCAGGCGGCCGGCGGTGTCGAGGATCAGCGGCGTCAGCCCGCGCGTCGCGGCTTCCTCGCGCGCGGCCTTGCAGATCTCGAGGGGCGTCATCGACGCGGCGCCGACGACCGGCACGTTGATCTGCGCGCCGAGGATCTTCAGCTGATCGATGGCGGCGGGACGATACGTGTCCGCGGCGGCGAGGAGCGGATGCTGGCCCTGCTTCGCGTACATGCGCGCGAGCTTCGCGGCGGTCGTCGTCTTGCCGGAGCCCTGCAGGCCGATCAGCATGATCACCGTCGGCGGGTGCGGCGAGAACGCGAGCCGATGGCCGCTGCCGCCGAGCAGCGTCACGAGCTCGTCGTGGACGATCTTCACGACCTGATGGCCGGGCGTGAGCGACGTGAGCACGTCCTGTCCGACAGCCTTGACCTTCACGCGCTCGATGAACGAGCGCACCACCTTGAAGTTGACGTCGGCTTCGAGCAGCGCGACGCGGACCTCGCGGAGCGCGGTCTGGATGTTGTCCTCGGTGAGCCGGCCGTGGCCGCCCAGCTTATCGAGAACGCTTTGCAGTCGTGTGCTCAGGGCGTCGAACATCGGAAGCTGTAAGTATAGGGAAAGCCGAGCGAAATATCAATGAGGCGGGCGGGCGGTTAAGAGAGAGCGCTACAGGTCGGCGGCGTGTCGCAGCGCAATAACCGCTTGAGCCGGATCGAGGGCTCCGAAGATCGCCGAGCCGGCCACCAGCACGGTGGCGCCCGCTTCGGCGAGGGGCCGCGCGTGCTCGCCCTTCACGCCGCCGTCGACCGAAATCTCGACCGCCCGCGTGCCGAGCATCGCTTTGATGCGGCGGACTTTCTCGATCGCGCTCGGGATGAACGTCTGGCCGCCGAAACCGGGGTTGACCGACATCACGAGCACCAGGTCGAGGTCGTCGAGCACGTACTGGAGCACGTCCGGGTTGGTCGACGGATTGAGCGCGACACCGGCTTTCGCGCCCGCCTCGCGAATCTGCGCGAGCACGCGCTGGAGATGCGGCGTCGCTTCGGCGTGCACGGTGACCATGTCGGCGCCCGCGGAGATGAAATCGCCGACGTAGCGCTCGGGCTCCACGATCATCAGGTGACAGTCGAGCGGCAGGCGCGTGCGCTTGCGGATCGCTTCGACCACGACGGGACCGATGGTGATGTTCGGCACGAACCGCCCGTCCATCACGTCGACGTGGAGCTGGTCGGGACCGCCCGCTTCCACCCGCGCGATGTCGGCGGCGAGCGCGGCGAAGTCGGCGGAGAGGATCGACGGCGCGATCTTCACGCTTCCTTTATACCGCAGCCGAGCGCCGTAGACGTACGGCCGTGAAGCCGTCGGTGCCGTGGCGGTGGGGCAGGCAGCGCAGCACGCCGTCGCCGTCCAGCGGCAGGGGAAAGGCGGCCGGCGGATCGAGCACGAAGTCCGTGCGCGCGGCGAGGAATGCCGCGGTCACCGCTTCGTTCTCCTCGGGCTCGAGCGAGCACGTCGCGTAGACCAGCCGGCCTCCGGGTTTCACCATCTTTGCGGCGGCGGCGAGGATGTCATGCTGGTGTGTGGCGCTCGCCGCGATGTCCTTCGCTTCGCGCCGCCATTTCACGTCCGGATTGCGGCGCAGCACGCCGAGGTTCGAGCACGGCGCGTCGACGAGGACGCCGTCGCACGCCGCCGCCATCTCCCCCGCGAGCGTTTCGACGGCACCGCCGCGCGTCTCCACGATGTCGACGCCGAGCCGGGCCGCCGTCTCGGTGACCCGTGCGAGGCGCGCGGGCTGCGGGTCGAAGGCGACGATGCGCCCGCGGTTCTCCATGAGCTGTGCGAGGTGCGCGGTCTTCGTCCCGGGCGCCGCGCACGCATCCGCGACAACCTCGCCGGGCCGGGGCTCGAGGAGTCGCGCGATGAGCATCGACGCCTCGTCTTGCACGGCGAAGGCCCCGTCCGCGAAGGCGTGCCACGCCGACGGCGCGCCCCCGTGCTCGACGATCAGTCCTTCCGTGGCGTACGGCGTCGGGGTCGACTCCAGGTGGTCTTCCGCTCGCAGGCGCGCGGCGAGCGCCTCGCGCGTGATGCGAAGCGTGTTGGCGCGCACCGTGAGCGGCGGGCGCTCGTTCATGGCGCGCATCAACGCTGCTGCTTCGTCCACGCCGTAGCGCGCGACCCACCGCGCGGCGAGCCACGTCGGAAACGAGAGCCGCACGGCGAGCGCGTCGATCGGGTCGTCCGGGGGGCGAGGTTCCCGCTCCCGCACGCCGCGGCGCGTGAACGAGCGCAGCACGGCGTTGACGAACTCCGGCACGCCCGGCTTGCCGGGCGCTTTCGCGAGCGCCACCGCGTCGCTGACGGCGGCGAAGGGCGGAATGCGCTCGAGGAAGGCGAGCTGGTAGGCCGTCATGCGCAGGAGGACGAGGACGCGGCTGTCGAGCGTGTCGAGCTTCCGGCGCGAGTGCGGGACCAGGATCCAGTCGAGATAGCGCTGCCATCGCAGCGTGCCGTACGTGATCTCGGTCGCGAGGCCGGCGTCGCGCCGCGCGAGCCCACGCGCGCTGATCTCGGCGTCGAGTGCGAGGTCGGCGAACGCAGCGTCGTCGGCGACGCGCACGAGCGTGCGCGCGGCCACCGCGCGCGCAGGCGACGGATCGCTCATAGGGGGTTTGGGGGTCCTCCAGCTGCGGGGCCCCCATGTCCAAGACCCGCGAACATCGCGCCGGGCTCGAGCCGCGCGCCGCGCAGATACTCGACCCACGACTGCTCGCGCCGGTTCTCCGGCTGCACGCTCACCGGCAGTACCGCGTGAGCGCCGGCCGCGATCACGAGATCGTCGCCGTGCCGCACGAGC
>JBGOTH010000075.1:0-9709 GCA_041476345.1 Methylomirabilia bacterium | reverse complement strand
CGGCGTCATCGTGCTCGGCTGCAACATCCACGATTGGATGCTCGCCTACATCCTCGTGCTCCAGACTCCGTACTTCACGACGACCGATTCGCGAGGGACGTGGCACGTCGATGGTCTCCCGGCGGGCGACTACGAGGCGCGGGTCTGGCACCCCTTGATGCGCCAGAAGGTGGACGTGACGAACCAGCGGCTCGCACTCTCACCGTCCGAGCCCGCCAACCTCCGCTTCATCATCGCGCTGAAGCGTGATACCCGACGACCGCGGCCCATCAGCCCGGACTACGATCGCTCGGGCGGCCCGTGAGCCAACATGCGGTTCCGTAGCTTTCAAACCAGAGCCCTCCTCGTCTTCCTCACATCGCTGACCGCTGTTCAGCTGATAACTTTCTCCGTCGTGTATTTCGTCAACATGCGGACCGCGCGGACGAACATGCACGACACGCTGATGCGCGGGGGCGAAACGCTCGAGAGCCTGATGAAGATTCGCGTTCAACGTCTGGCCGAGGCCGCGACGCTGCTGGCGAGCGACTATGCCTTCAAGGCCGCCTACGCGACCGGTGATCGCGCCACGATCCTGTCGGCGCTCGAGAACCATCAAGCCCGCGTGGCCGCCAGCGGTATCGCGATAATCTCCATGGACGGCAGCGTCGTCACCCACACCTTCCCCGGGCGCGGACAGCGCCTGGACGCGTCGCTGACGTCGGCGGTGCAAATCGCGGAAGAGCGCGGGGAGGCGGGCGCCATCATCGCGGTCGGCGACCGCGCCTATCAAGTCGCCAGCGTGCCCTTGTACGCTCCGATCCCCGTGGCCTGGGTCGTCATCGGCTTCGCCATCGACGACCGTCTCGCGCTCGACTTCCAGCGCGTCGTTCACGCGGATCTCTCCTTCCTGTGGCCGTCCAGCTCGGGTCAGCCGGCCGGCATGGCGTCGACGCTCCCACTCCTGGCGCGCGATGCGCTCCGCAAAACGCTGGCCGGGCCGGTGGCCGATTCGCCGACAGCGTTTTCGGTCTCGCTGGGAGACGACGAGTACCTGACGCTGGTGAGGCCGACCGACCGCAGCGGCCCCGTTGTCGCCGTCCTGCAGACCTCCATGGCACGGGCGCTTCGGCCGTTCTACCAGCTCCGCACGACGCTGGCCATTCTGTGTGGCACGGGCCTACTCGTTTCACTGGTCATCGGCGTGCTGATCGGCCGCAACGTGACCCGACCGGTGCGGACACTCGTCGAGAGCGTGCGCCGCATCGGCCAGGGTGAGTACGCGCCGCCCGTCACCCTCGGCCGCGGTGACGAGCTCGCCGAGCTCGGCGTCGCGATCAGCGACATGGCCGTCTCGCTCGACGCGCACCGAGCGACCCTGCAGCGCAAGATCGCCGAGGCGCGAACGCTGTACGAGATCGGGCGCGAGATCAGCGCGCAGGTCGCGGTGGCCGAGCCGTCGCTTCAGCGCATCGTCGAGGGCGCGCGCCAGCTGCTGCACGGCGAGCGCGCGGTGCTCGCGCTCCGGGACGACGATGGCGAGGAGTTCGCGGTCAAGGCGTACGACGGGACCGCCGGCGACGGGCTGCAGCGTTTCCATTTCCGCCCCGACGATGAGCTCCCTGATTTCGGCGGGCGCTCGGTCGTCGTGGCGCAGCTCAAGGCGCACGAGTCCGTCACCGGGCTCCTCGCGGTCACGAGCGAGGAGTCAGGGGCGTTCGACGAGGACGACCGTCAGCTCTTGGGAGCGCTCGCCGACCAGGCGGCCATCGCGATCGAAAACGTCCGGCTCTACCAGCAAGCTGTACTTCAGGCCGAAGAGCTCGAGGTGAGGGTCCGGCTGCGCACGCATCAGCTCGAGGAAGCCAACCAGCAGCTGGAAATTGCCTCCCGTCACAAGTCCGAGTTCCTCGCGAGCATGTCCCACGAGCTGCGGACGCCGTTGAATGCCATCATCGGCTTTACGCGCGTCGTGATGCGACGCGCGAAGGACCTGCTGCCGGAGCGGCAATACAACAATCTCGGCAACGTCCTCGTCAGCGCCGAGCATCTTCTGATCCTCATCAACAACGTGCTCGATCTGTCGAAGATCGAAGCGGGGCGGATGCAGGTCTACGCCGAACGCGTCGACCTCGACGCGTTGATCGACGATTGTCTGCGCGCGATGGAGCCACTGGTGAAGCCCGACCGCGTGCAGCTCGTGAAGACCGAGGCCGGCGACCTTCCGGCGCTGTTCACGGATCAGGGCAAGCTGCGGCAGATCATCATCAACCTGTTGAGCAACAGCGTGAAGTTTACCGACGCCGGAACGATCCGTGTCACCGCGCGGAGTCGGGGCGACTCCGTCGACATCGAGGTCGCGGACACCGGGATCGGCATCCCTCGGGACTCGCTCGAGCTGATCTTCGAGAAGTTCGGCCAGGTGCCCAGCGACCCTCGCCGGCAGCATGGTGGTACCGGCCTCGGACTCTCGATCAGCCGCCAGCTCGCCCGTCTCCTCGGCGGAGACATCACCGTCGAGAGCGCGGTCGGCCTCGGATCGACGTTCACCATCGTCATCCCCATCTCGCACGCGAGCGCGGTCCGGGTGGCGTCGAAAGCACAGGAGCCATGACGAGAAAGAGAATCCTCGTGGTCGAGGACACGGAGCTGAACCGCGAGCTTCTCGTCCAACTCCTCGAGGACGACTACGAGGTGGTCACCGCCGTGAACGGGGAAGAAGGGGTGGCGCTGGCCGCGCTGCATCGGCCCGACTTGATCTTGATGGATCTGTCGCTCCCGATCGTCAATGGCTGGCACGCCACCCGCCTGATCAAAGCGACCGACGGCTTGAAAGACATCCCCATCATCGCCGTCTCGGCGCACGCGATGAGTGGCGACGAGGCCGCCGCGCGCGCGTGCGGCTGCGACGACTACCTCAGCAAGCCGATTCGTGAAGAGTTCCTTTTCGAGAAGGTGAGCCGACTCCTGGGCTCCGCGGCGCGGGGCGGCCGTTCGTAATGGCGACGTCGCCGAAGATCCTCATCGTCGACGACGATCGCTTCGCCGCCGACTATCTCGAGCAGGATCTCGAAGACCTCGGATACCGCACGGAGCGCGCGGGCGACGGCCTCGAGGCGCTCAACAAGGTGACGAGCGCTGCGCCAGACCTCATCCTCCTCGACGTCATGATGCCGGTGATGGACGGCTTCACGGTCTGCCGGATCCTCAAGAGCAACGACGACACCCGCCTCATCCCGATCATCGTGATGACCGCGCTCGACGGTGTCGAGGACCGCATCAAGGCCATCGAGCTCGGCGCGGATGACGTCCTCGTCAAGCCGGTGAACGAACGCCACCTGATGGCCCGCATCCACACCGCCTTGAGGCTCAAAGCGACGATGGACACCAAGCTGCGCGAGGCGGCCCAGATCAAGGAGCACCTGGCGAAGTTCGTTCCCGAGCGTGTGCGACAGCTCGTCATCGCGAATCCCGATTCGCCGGGCCTGCGGATGCGCGATCAGGACGTGACCGTGTTGATCCTGGACGTCAGCGGGTACACACGTTTGTGCGAAGCACTGCCGCCCGCGCGCGTGAACGAGCTCCTGGAGCAGTACTTCTCGAGTTTTCTGGATTGCATCCTGAGCGCCGGTGCGGAGATTACCGATTTTGCGGGAGATGGCTTTCTCGCCATCCTGCGGGACGCCGATCCTCGTGCGCATGCCATCAAAGCGGCAACCTTGGCGTTGACGCTGCAGACGATCGCGCGGGACTTGAACCATAAACAGTCGGACTCGCCGATCGGCATCCATCTCGGGATCAGCACGGGGCTCGCGCTCGTGGGCAGCAGCCGTCTCGAGAGCGCGCACGGGACGCGGTTTATCTTCAGGGCGAGTGGCATGGTCACCAATCTCGCGGCACGGCTCGCGGCGCTCGCGGAAGAAGGACAGACGCTCCTCGGGCCGGAGACCGTGCAGCGTCTCGGCAACCGCTTCATGGTCGAAGATCTCGGACCGCGCCCGCTGAAGAACATCGCGGAACCGGTGATCGTGCATCGCTTGATCGATGTCGCGCAATCGCCGGCGACCGACCGGGCTCGGTCAAGTGTGTCCGACGCGCCCTCGCCATCGAAACGGGATGGAGAGGGTCGCCCCACCGGCCGTCAGGCGGGTTGAGCGACCTTCGAAGCGGTCTGACCTGCAACGCACGAGAATTTTAGGGGGTTCCCGGCTCGTTCGCTCCGTATCATCGTGCCTGCATGGATCTCCTCGAGGTCAAGAGCCGGGTCGGTGAAGCCCTGGTCGAGTCGATCTTCCGGCGCGCGCGCTACGCCGTCGAGCCCTACCACAGTGACGTGCCGCCGTTGCGCATGGGCCGGGAAGACTTCTCCCCCGATTTCTCCGTGCGGCTCGTGCACGACGGCCGCGAGCTCAAGGCGCTCGTCGAGGTGAAGTACCGCTCCTCGATCGACCAGTTCATCTCGGTCGAGAACCAGCGAGGCGAGCGCTCGGTCTTCGTGACCGCGCGGCGGCACTGGCCGGATCTCTGCTTCGTGTTCGTCACGGATCGCCCCCAGCCCGGCCGCGCCTGCTTCCAGGCGCTGTACTTCCCCGAGCACGCGCCGGGCACGCCGTTCGAGACGACGGATCTCGGCAACGTCCCGCGGCTCGGTATCTTCGCCCACAACATCGCCGACCACGAAGAGCTGCTGCGCCGGATCTACTCGCTCCTCGTCGCCGTCTGAGTAGCCCACCACTTCGTGTAGACTCGCGCGCATGACGATGCGGAGCGACGTCGTCGGCAGCTTGCTGCGTCCCGCATACCTCCTCGAGGCACGCGCGGCGTGGGAGGCGGGGCGACTCCCGGCGCACGCGTTCAAGCGCGTCGAGGATCGCGCCGTCGACGAGGCCGTGGCGCTGCAGGAGTCCGCCGGCCTCGACGTCGTGAGCGACGGCGAGCTCCGTCGTTACGCGTTCTTCGGTCATCTCGTCGAGGCGGTCGACGGCTTCGACAAGCACGGCGGCTGGGCGATTCCCTTCCGGAACGAGCAGGGCGACGAGCTCGTGTTCCGCCGGCCCGTCGTGGTGGAGAAGCTCCGCTGGCGGCACAGCATGTGCGCGGAGGAGTTCGTCTACGTGAGAGCGCGCGTGAAAAGCGTGTGTAAGGTCACTCTCGTCAGCACGCAGCAGGCCGCCGCGTACTACGATCCCGAGCGCTCGGGAGGCGCCTATCCCACGCGCGACGCGTATCTCGCGGACGTCGTCGACCTCACGCGGCGCGAGATCGACGAGCTCGTGCGCCTCGGCTGCACGTACATCCAGATCGACGCGCCGCAGTACGCGGCCCTGCTCGATCCCGCGATGCGCGAGGGCTACCGGAAGCGTGGCAGCGATCCCGACACGATGATCGACGCGTGCATCGAGATGGACAACGCCGTGATCGGCCGCCACGCCGGCGTGACGTTCGGCCTCCACATCTGCCGCGGCAACAACCAGTCGAAGTACTACGCGAGCGGTGACTACGGCCCGATCGCGCGCGTGTTCGGCAAGACGCGCTTCCGGCGCTTCCTCCTCGAGTACGACGACGAGCGCTCGGGCGGCTTCGAGCCTCTGCGCGCGGTGCCGGACGACCGCGAGGTGGTGCTGGGTCTGGTGACGACGAAGAAGGAACGGCTGGAGAGCGTCGACGAGCTGCGCCGGCGCATCGACGAAGCGACGACCTACGTCCCGCTCGATCGGCTCGCGTTGAGCCCACAGTGCGGCTTCGCATCGACGATGGAAGGCAATCTGATCAGCCCCGAGCGCCAGCGCGAGAAGCTCGCGCGCGTCAGCGAGACCGCTCGCCTGGTCTGGGGAACCACCTAGGAGACGACCATGAGAGTCCTGATCCTGCTCGTTCTCGCGCTGCTCGGTCTCGGGCCGGTCCAGGCCTTCGCGCAGACCGTCAAGGTCGGCGCCGTCGTTCCGCTCACCGGCCGCTACGGCGCCGGCGGCGCGCAGGTGCGCGCCGGGTACGAGATCGCCGTGGAACACATCAACGCGGCGGGCGGCGTCACCGTCGGCGGCAAGAAGCAGCCGCTCGAGCTCGTGCTGCTCGACGACGAGTCCGACGCGACGAAGACCGTGGCGCGCCTCGAGACGCTGGCCGCGCAGGGCGTGGTCGCCTACCTCGGAGGCTTCGGCTCCGATCTCCACGCCGCCGCCGCGTCGGTGGCGGAGAAGAACAAGATCCCGTATCTCGGGATCGCTTTCGCGCTGAACAAAGTCCACCAGCAGGGCTTCAAGTACCTCTTCTCGCCGTTCTGGAAGTCGCCCGACATCGGCAAGCACACGCAGGGCCTGCTCGCGCTGATCCCCGCCGCCGAGCGTCCCAAGACCGTCGCGATCTTCCAGGAGAAGACGGACTGGGGCCAGGAGATGGGCGTGGCCTGGACGGAAGCGGGCAAGGCGGGCGGGTACCAGGTGGTCGTGCACGGCGAGTACGCGCCGGGCGCCAAGGACTTCTCCGACCTCATCCTGAAGGCGAAGGCCGCGAACGCGGACGCCGTGTTCGGTCTGCCGACGCCGCCCGACGGCATGACGATCGTGAAGCAGATGAAGGAGCTCGGCTACACGCCGAAGCTCTCGCTGCTCATCCGCGCGCCGGACTCGCTGCCGTGGACCAAGAACCTCGGCAAGGATGGCGACTACACGGTGTTGGCCGCGGGCTGGCACCACGCTTTCAAAGCGCCCGGTGTGAAGGAGCTGAACGACTCGCACCAGAAGAAGCTCGGACGGCCGGCGGATCCGATCGTCGGCCCCGCGTACGCGTGCGTGCAGGTGCTGGCGGCGGCCATCGCGAAGGCCAACGGGGTCGACCACCAGAGAGTCCGCGACGCCATCGCCGCGACCGACATGCAAACGGTCATCGGCAGCGTGAAGTTCCGCCCGGACGGCACCGGCATCGTCCAGGCGGCGTTCGCGCAGTGGATCAACGGCAAGCAGGAATTGATCTGGCCCAAGGAGTTCGCGACGGCGCCGATCGCCTACCCGGCGCCGGCGTTCGCGAAGCGCTAAGCCGTCCGGCTTGACCCTTCTCGAAGTGGAGCGGGTGTCGAAATCGTTCGGCGGCGTCCGCGCCGTCCACGACGTCAGCCTCACGCTCGAGGAGGGCGAGCTCCTCGGCGTCATGGGCCCGAACGGGTCCGGCAAGACGACGCTCTTCAATCTCATCGCGGGCGCGCTCGCTCCCGACGCCGGGCGCATCCGCCTCCGCGGCGGAAGCATAACGGGCCTCCCGCCACATAAAATCTGCGCGCGCGGCATCGCGCGCACGTTCCAGCTCGTCCGGCCCTTCCGCGACCTCACCGTGCGCGAGAACGTGCTCGTGGGCCGCCTCTACGGGCGCAAGCGCACCAGCACGGGCGAGGCCATCGCCGAAAGCGAGCGCCTCCTTCGTCTCGTGGGGCTCGCCGACCGCGGCGCCGTGCCCGCGGCACACCTCACGCTCATCGACAGAAAGCGCCTCGAGCTCGCGCGCGCGCTCGCCACGGGGCCCGAGCTGCTGCTCCTCGACGAGTTTCTCGCCGGCCTCAACCCCACCGAGACGGAGACCGCGATGGTCCTCATTCGATCGCTCGAGGCCGAGGGCATCGCGATCCTGATGGTCGAGCACATCGTGTGGGCGCTCATGGACCTCTGCCGGCGCATCGTCGTCCTGAGCGCCGGCGAGAAGATCGCCGACGGCGTGCCGCACGCGGTCGCCGCCGATCCCGCCGTCGTCGACGCGTATCTCGGCGCGACTCCCGCCGGAGTGCGCTAACAAATGTTGGAGATCCAGGATCTCGAAGCCGGCTACGGCGAGGCGCGCGCGGTGGCGGGCGTCACGCTCACCGTCGCCCCAGGCGAGATCGTCGCGCTGCTGGGCTCGAACGGCGCGGGCAAGAGCACGACGCTGAAGGCGGTGGCCGGTCTCGTGCGCCCGCGCGCGGGCACGATCCGGTGGGAGAGCGAAGACCTCGCCCGTGTCAGCGCGCACCGGATCGTGGAGCGCGGGCTCGTGCTCGTCCCCGAAGGCCGGCGCCTCTTCGGCACGATGACCGTGGAGGAAAACCTCGAGCTCGGCGCATTCGCTCCGCGCGCGCGCGCGGTGCGCGCCGACGGCTTCGATCGCGTGTACACGCTCTTCCCCGTCCTGCGCGAGCGCCGGCGGCAGGTCGTGCACGCCCTGTCCGGCGGCCAGCAGCAGATGGTCGCCGTCGGCCGCGCGCTGATGAGCCAGCCGCGCCTGCTCATGCTCGACGAGCCCTCGCTCGGCATCGCGCCGCGCCTCGTGACCGCGATCCTCGACGCGCTCGTCGCGATCAACCGTCTCGGCGTCGCCGTCCTGCTCGTCGAGCAGAACGTACCGGCCGCGCTCTCGCTCGCCCACCGCGCGTACGTGATGGAGGGCGGCCGTATCGTGCGCGACGGCAGCGGCGCCGATCTGCTCGCCGACCCGCACGTCCGCCAGGCGTACCTCGGGCCTCTCGCGCGGTGAGCGTCCTCGCGCAGCAAATCGTCCTCGGCCTCCTCCTCGGCGGTCTTTACGGGCTGGCGGCGGCGGGGCTGGGACTCGTCTTCGGCGTCCTCAAGGTCCTCAACGTCGCGCACGGCGAATTGATCATGCTGGGCGGCTACGGCACGTTCTGGATCGTCACCATCACGGGCATCGATCCATTCTCCGCGATCGGGCTGGTCATTCCCCTCTCGCTCCTGCTCGGCGTCGTGCTCTACCTCGCGCTCTTCGGCTTCGTCGTGCGCGCGGACGAAGAGACGCGCGTGAAGAACTCGCTCCTGATCGGCTTCGGCCTGGCCCTCACGCTCCAGGCGGCCGCCGTGCGCCTGTGGACAGCGGACGAACGCTCGGTGCCGACGCCGTTCGGCGGCGTGGTGTGGAGCGTGGGCGGGATCGCCCTTCCCGTCGTGCGGCTCGTCAGCCTCGCGATCGCGTTCGCGCTCATCGGCGCCCTGCACCTGATCCTTACGCGCTGGCGCTGGGGCAAGGCCGTGCGCGCCACCGCGGAAGACTGGCAGGCGGCGCTGCTCACGGGGATCGACGTGCGGCGCGCCTACATCCTCGCTTTCGCGCTCGGCACGGCGCTCGCGGGCGCCGCCGGCACGCTCGTCACGATCGGGTACTCGGTCAGCCCGTCGATCGGGCTCGAGTGGACGCTCAAGGCGCTCATCGTGATCGTGCTCGCCGGGCTCGGCTCGACGTTCGGCATCTTCGTGGGCGGCCTCGTGCTCGGCGTCGCGGAGGCCCTGAGCGCCTTCGTCTTCGGCGGCCCGTATCGCGAGATCGCGGGCCTCGTGATCTTCGTCGTCGTGCTCGTCGCGCGACCCCGCGGATTGTTCGGCCGATGAGACGACGGGTGATCGAGGAGCGCCACGGGTTCCCCGGGGCGCTCCGAACGTTGGGGGGTGTGGGGGGCCATCTCGGGGACCCCCACGTGGTCAGTTGGGCCGGCGCGATCCTCGGCGCCTTCGCGCTCCTCGCATTGCTTCCGCTCGCCGGCGCGCGCGACAACACGCTGAACCTGGTCTTCGTGATCCTGCTGTCGATCGCGCTCGCCCAGAGCTGGAACATCGCCGCGGGCTACGCGGGCCAGATCAACCTCGGCCACGCGGCGTTCTTCGGGCTCGGGGCGCTCGTGGCGCGCACGCTCTGGATCAAGGGCGTGTCGATCGCGCTCGCCATCCCGGCCGGCGCGGCGGTCGCCGTGACGTTCGCG
>JBGOTH010000074.1:0-9719 GCA_041476345.1 Methylomirabilia bacterium | reverse complement strand
GACGTCGCCATCGCCAGCCGCAAGCTCGAGCACCTCGAGCCCGTCGTGAAGGAGATCGAGAAGCTCGGCAAGCGCACGTTCGCCATGGCCGTGGATGTGCGCCAGGAAGAGCAGGTGCAGGCGCTGGTCGCGCGCGCCGTCAAGGACTTCGGCCGCCTCGACATCATGGTCAACAACGCCGGCGCGTCGTTCCGCGCCAAGCCGGAAGACATCTCGATCAACGGCTGGAACACCGTCGTCCAGATCAACCTCAACGGGGTCTTCCTCGGCTCGAAGTGGGCGGCGAAGACGATGATCCCGCAGGGCGGCGGCGTCATCATCAACATCGCGTCCATCGCCGGCGTCCACGGCGCCACGATGATGTCGCACTACGGCGCGTCCAAGGCGGCGGTGATGAACCTCACGAAGGCGCACGCGGTGGCGTGGGCGAAGCACAACATCCGCGTGAACTGCATCGCACCGGGGCCCGTGGAGACGGAGGGCTACGTCGAGGTGCTCACCAAGATGGACAAAGCCGCCGCCGACAAAGCCTACAAGGCGGTGGCGTCGCGCGTGGCCATGCAGCGGTGGGGCAGGGTGGAAGAGATCGCGTATCCGGCGGTCTTCCTCGCGTCGAATGCGGCGTCCTTCATCACGGGCGAGACGATCGTGATCGACGGCGGGCCGTCGCCGCGCGAAATGGAGGGGTGAGCGCGCTCTCGCTGTTGAACTGCTACGTGCCGTCCTGTACGATCTGCGCGTGCGGATGGTGCCCGTAGCTCAATTGGTTAGAGCACTGGCCTGTGGCGCCAGGGGTTGTGGGTTCGATGCCCATCGGGCACCCCAACCGAGGAATCGATCGGGCGCCCGTAGCTCAGTTGGATAGAGCGTTGGCCTCCGAAGCCAAAGGCCAGAGGTTCGAATCCTCTCGGGCGCACCACAGAGGAGAAGTGTTGGGCCGTTAGCTCAGTTGGTAGAGCAGCTGACTCTTAATCAGCGGGTCGGAGGTTCGAGCCCTCCACGGCCCACCAACACGATCGGGCACTTCCAGCACACTGGAAGTGCCCGATGCGGTTTCACGCACCCCTCGCCGTGCGCGCGTCCTGGATCGCCTGCCACACGCGGTGCGGTGTCGCCGGCATGTCGATGTGCGACACCCCGAGCGGCGCGAGGGCGTCGAGGATCGCGTGAATGACGGCGCCCGGCGCGCCGACCGTGGCGCCTTCGCCGGCGCCCTTGACGCCGAGCGTGTTGGTCGGGCTCGGCACGTCGCGGCTGGTGACGACGATCGCGGGCAGGTCGTCGGCGCGCGGGATCGCGTAGTCCATAAACGAGCCGGAGAGCAGCTGGCCGCTCTCCCGGTCGTAGATGCAGTGCTCGCTCAGCGCCTGGCCGATGCCCTGCGCGGCCGCTCCGTGATGCTGGCCGTGCACGATCATCGGGTTCACCGACCGGCCGCAGTCGTCGACGATGGTGACCGCGACGATCCGGACGGCGCCGGTCTCGGGGTCGACTTCCACCTCGCACACCTCGCACCCGTTGGCGAACGCGAACGCCGGGTTCTCGTGCATCGTCGCCGCGCCGAGCGTCGTGCCGAGATCCCGCGGCAGCCGGCCGGCCGCGGCCGCGCGCGCGACGTCGAAGATGCCGATCGATCGATCGGTGCCGACCACGAAGAACGCGCCGGGTCGATATTCGATGTCGGCGGCGGCAGCCTCCAGGAGGTGCGCCGCCATCGCTTTCCCGGAGGCAATGACGAGATCCGCCGCTTCCACGGCCGCGTTGCCGCCGCGCACCATCGAACGCGAGGCGAACGTGCCGATTCCTCGGGCCACCCGCGCCGTGTCGCCCATGACGATGCGAACCGACTCGTACGGCACGCCGAGCCGCCCGGCGACGACCTGCGCGAAGACGGTCTCGTGGCCCTGGCCCTGAGAGAGGCTGCCCATCGGCACTTCGACGACGCCCGTCGGCAGCACCCGGACCTCCGCGAACTCCTGGGGCACGCCGCCTGTGCCTTCGACGTAGGGCCCGACGCCGAGACCGCGCAACCTGGCGCGGGTCTGCGCCTCGGCGCGCCGCGCCGGCACGCCGGCGGCGTCGGCGAGCGCCACCGCCTCGTCGAGCCGCGCGACGTAGTCGCCGGAGTCGTAGACCGCGCCGGTCGCCGTGCGATACGGAAACGTCCGGACCATGTTCGCGCGCCGGAGCGCCGTGGGGTCGCGTCCGGTCTCGTGCGCGGCGCGCTCGATCAGCCGCTCGACCGTGTACACGCACTCGAGCCGGCCGACGCCGCGATAGACGTTGAGCGGCACGGTGTTGGTGAAGGCGCCCTCGAGGGTGAGATGAATCGCGGGGATGGCGTAGAGGCCCGAGATCATCCGCTCCATGTTGAAGATGATCGACATCGGCATGCCGGTCGCGACGTACGCGCCGACGTTCTGGGTCGAATGCACCCGGAGAGCGGTCACGCGACCCGCCGGATCGAGCGCGAGCTCGCCCGTGAGGACGTGATCGCGCGACTGCGCGTCGGTGAGGAACCCTTCCGTCCGGCTCGACACCCACTTGATCGCGCGACAGAGGCGGCGCGCCGCCCACGCGAGCGCGACGTACTCCGGGTAGGGCTGGATCTTCGAGCCGAAGCCCCCGCCGACGTCCGCGCTGACGCAGCGCACCCGGTCGGACGGCACGCCGAGAATGCGGGCGAGGTTCGTCGCCAGCGCGTGCGCGCTCTGCAGCGACGCGTGCAGGGTGTAGCGCCCGGCGGCCGCGTCCCATTCGGCGAGCGCGGCGCGCGGCTCCATGAAACAGGTGACGACCCGGTTGTCGACGAGCGTGAGCCGCGTGACGTGCGCGGCGGCCGCGATGGCCCGCGCCGTGGAGTGGGCGTCACCACATTCCCAGTCGTAGACCCGATTCCTGGCCACGCCGTCGTGCAGCGGCGGTGCGCCCTCGGCGAGGGCGACGACGGCGTCGACGACCGCGGGCCGGGCCTCGTAGCGGACGGCGATCGCGTCAGCGCCGTCCTGCGCCGCCGCCGGCGTGGCCGCGACGACAAACGCGACGGGTTCGCCGACGTGTCGCACGCGGTCGGTGGCGAGCGGGTGATACGTCGGCTCGGCGAACCGCGAGCCGTCGCGGTTCCGGATGCCGCCGCCGCGCTCGGCGATCAGCGTGGGGATGCCGCCAACGCCGTCGGCGATGAGATCGCGCGCCGTGAACACCCCGAGCACGCCGGGGATCGCGAGCGCCGGTGTGTCATCGATCGCGAGCAGGTCGGCGTGCGCATGCGGTGAGCGCACGAAAACAGCGTGCGCCTGGCCCGGCGCGTTGACGTCGTCGGTGTAGCGGCCCTGGCCGGTCAGCAGCCGAACGTCCTCGCGCCGCCTGACGGAGGCGCCGATGCCGGACAAGAGCACACCCGCGGTCATCGCCGGCCGTGAGGAGAGACCAGCCATGGATCATATTGGCATCGACGTCCACAAGAGGGGAAGCCAGATCTGCATCCTGGCCGACGCCTCGAGGGACAGCGAATGGGTGGCGCCTCCTGAACGCCGGCTCAGGGAGTGCCGGTGATGTGTATACCGGTATATACTTGCGGACGACTCGTTCCGCTCGTTTCCCGACAGGAGGTACTCATGCGGACGCGACTCTTCAAGAGCGGCAATTCACTGGCGGTGCGCATCCCGAAGGGGTTGCACTTCGACGCTCCCGCCGAAGAAGTGGAAATCGAGCGCGTGGGCGATACCCTGGTCGTGCGCCCGGTGGGGCCACGACTCACGAATGTGCTCAAGAGATTCGCGGCTTTCTCGCCCGGCTTCATGAGCCGCGGACGCGAGCCGAGCGGCGAGCGCGACCGCGTCGGTTGGTAACGGCATCCGCGCATGCAGTACTTGCTCGACACCAACATCTGCATTTACCTGATGCGGCAGCAGCCGCCGGCGGTGGCGCGACGGTTCGCCGCGCTGCGCCGCGGCGATGTCGGCATGTCGGTCATCACCCTGGCGGAGCTGCGCTACGGCGTCGAAGTCCATCAGGCCAATCGCAAGCGCAACGAGCATGCACTCTCCGCGTTGCTCACGGAGATCCCCGCTGTACCGTTTGATGCCCCCGCAGCCAAGATCTATGGGGTGATACGCGCGGCCGTGCGTGACCGAAAGCGCGACGCGCTCGATAGACTGATCGCCGCACACGCGATCAGCGCCGGGTTGACGCTGGTGACGAACAACCTCGCCGACTTCGACAACTACCCCGGGCTGCGCGTCGAAAACTGGGTCGAATGAGGAGAAGCACATCATGCACACCGTCATCTGGATCGATCACAAGGAAGCACGCATCTTTCGCGTTCACCCTGAGACCGCCGGCCACGTCCGCCCTGTGCCCATCGACGAAACCACGGTCCACGCGCCAACGCACCACATCCACAGGCATCCGAAGGGACAGGGAGAGGCCAGAGAGCATCCCGAGGATGCCAAGCGGTTCTTCCACGAGGTCGCACAAGCGCTCGACGGAGCCGACCCCATTCTCATCGTGGGGCCGTCATCCGCCAAGCTCGAGTTCTTCAGGTACGTGCACGAGCACGAACGCCGGCTTGAACCGAAGGTCGTGGGCATCGAGACCCTCGATCATCTAACCGACGGAGAGATCGTCGCCTTTGCGAGGAAATGTTTCGCAAGAAGCGATCAGATGGGGCGCTGAAAGACCTCGCCGAAGCTCTGTGTGGACCACCTGACGTCACGCCTCAAGGGCCGGATGGGCTATTCCCGTCTGCAACGGGTCAGGGCGCCTGCGTACGGCGTGTGGCGGGTGAGGTCACGATCGAAGGCCGCACCTGAGCGCGCGGCGTTGGCGTGCTCCCCGGTCTTATGACGATCGGCGCCCGCGGAGCGAGCGTGCCCGGCGGAGGAGCCGCAACCAATCCTCCCGGTGCCGCGGTCCCGATCGTGCCCGGGCCGCCCGGACTCATGCCCGATGCCGGCGGCGCGCTCGGTGCCGGCATCGGATCGGACGTGGCGCCGCCCGTCGCGCCGCTTCCGCCTGACCCCAGCTTGCCGAGCAGCATCTGCATCACATCGCCGAGCTTCGCCGCAATATCGCCCCCTGCGGCGGGCGTCGACGGTGTCGCGGGTGCCATTGGCGGCGCAGGCGCCGGTGACGCCGTGGGTGGCATCGGCGCGCCAACCGCAGGGCCGGGCGGTATTCCTGCGGCCAGAGTTCTCACGTCGTTCACCAGCATCGTGAGCTGCGCATCGTAAACGGAGAAGTCGCATTCTCCACGCGCGGCGGCGGCATCACGGGCCTGCAGCACCGATTGCAGAAGCCCGATGCGTGCGCGCAGATCGGGCGTCAACGGGCCGAGCTGCACGATCATGTCCTGCAGCTGAGTCCCGAGGACGCGGCCGTCGATCGATGGCGGGCACACCGAAGGTCCCTGCGCCCCTGTCTGCGCCGCAGCGGGCACGAGCGTGGCGAGGAACAGCGCGACGACGATTGCGAATCCGCGTCCCGAGCTTCGTAGATCTTTCCACGCCATTGGGGCAACGTTCTCAGCGTCTCTGATCCAAAACATCGTGTTCTCCATGATCATAGTCCCGGGAAGTCCCGCGAGCTCGGGCTTGGGCCCCAGGCTACACGACAGGCGAGGAGACTTCGCCCGCGCGGGCCCAGCTTCGCTGTTGATCTCGCGATCCTTGATGTTTCGAGCCCACGGCGTCGCCTCAACGGTGGAGAGCGCCCCGAACCCGACCGACGCATACGCCGGATTCGGCAAGCGTCGGCACGCCAGGCGCCTTGAATTTCGGCGACTGCCTGGAGCCGCTGACGATCTTCACCGCCCCGGCAGCCGCTCCCATCTTCCTGCACCGGACGCCCACGCTGTCGACCAGCGAGTCGCTTGTGAACGGATTCCCGCCGCCGCCGCCGGCTCCGCCCGTCGCCGCGCCCGTGGCGACCTGAGGAGTCTGCTTTCCGATGACTGGCTGGCCGAACGGCGACGGGCTCATCTGTTGCGAAGGCGCCGGGTCCACGTTGATCGTCATGTCCTTCCTTTGGGTGCCCAACCCGGACGCGGTCAGGGTCACCTGTCTCCTAGCGCTCACCGGGTTGAAGGCAATCTGGAAGTCCACGCTCGTCTGCCCCTGGGCGACGCGGACCTCGGCGGGCACCGTCGCTCCCCGGTCCGACGAGCCCAGAATTGACGCGGCCAGCGTGAAGCGGAGCCCGAATTCGGGCGCTGGCGCGCTGAGGGTGATCGTCGCGTTCTGGGTGAGGACAGGCGCCGTCATGGAGGACGTTCACAACTAGCGCAGGATGGACCGTCGCGGGTCGGGGCGCGACTTGGCTTACGGCATGCGACGCCGGTACTATCCCGGCAGAGGTGACGGCATGGCCCATCCAGCCTGGCAGGTGAGCGGCGAGTACTTCGAGACGTGCAGCTGCGACTACGTCTGTATATGCATCCTCACGAACATGACGGCCAAGCCCACGAAGGGTGACTGCACGTTCGCGATGGCGTTCCAGATCGACCGCGGCCGGTTTGGCGCCGTCTCGCTCGACGGGCTCGGCTTCGCCGTCGTCGGCATGACGCCAGGTGTGATGGCCGACGGCAACTGGAAGGTCGGGCTCGTCATCGACGAGCGCGCCACGGCGGAGCAGGAGCAGGCCATCACCAGCATCGGCAGCGGCCAGGCCGGCGGGCCCGTGTCCGCGCTCGGCCCCCTCGTCGGGGCGTTCCTCGGCGCCGAGAAGAAGGCGATTCGCTTCGAGCGCAACGGGCTGCGGCGCGCGGTCACCATCCCCGGCGTGCTGGAGCAGGAGGCCGAGGGCGTTCCCAGCGCGTCCAAGGCCGGCGAGCCGCTGTTTCTCGAGAACACGGCACATCCCGCCAACTCGCGCCTCGCGCTCATGCACGCGCTGAAGAGCCGCCTGACCATCTTCGGCTTGAGCTGGAACGACACGAGCGGCCGTAATAACGGACACTTCGCGCCCTTCAACTGGCAGGCCGCCGCCGCGCAGTGATCGAGCGGCTCCTCCGCCACGAGCGCTGGCTCGTCCTCGCCGGCGTCGTGGCGGTGGCCGCGCTCGCCTGGTTCGATCTGTGGCGCCGCGCGCGCGGCATGATGGACATGGCGATGCCGGAGATGGAGCCGTGGTCCCTCGCCGAGTTCGGCGCCATCCTCGCGATGTGGCTGGTCATGATGGTCGCGATGATGCTGCCGTCCGCGGCGCCCATGCTCTTGCTCTTCGCGGGGACGCAGCGTGGGCGCGCGGCGAGCGGTCGTTCCTCCACACTCGTCGCGTTCGCCGCCGGCTACTTGCTCGTGTGGGGCGGCTTCAGCGTCGCGGCCGCCGCGCTGCAGGCGCTGTTGCAACAGCGGATGCTCCTGTCCTCCGATCTCGCGATGACCAGCGCGTGGCTCGGCGCCGCGGTCCTCGCACTCGCGGGCGTCTATCAGCTCACGCCGCTCAAGGACGCGTGTCTTTTCCGCTGCCAATCGCCGCTCGGATTTCTCCTCGGCCGCTGGCGCGACGGCGTTCGCGGCGCGCTCGTCATGGGCGTGCGTCACGGCGCCTTCTGTGTGGGCTGCTGCTGGGCGCTGATGGCGCTCTTGTTCGTGGGCGGCGTGATGAACCTTGCGTGGGTGGCCGCGCTCGCCGTGTTCGTGCTCGCGGAAAAGGCAGTCGCGCGCGGGGCGTGGCTCTCGCGCGTCAGCGGCGTCGCGCTGATCGCGTGGGCCGTGTGGCTGGCCGCCCACGGCGCGCGATCGTAGGTATGATCGTCGCGTGAGCGCTGCACGAGCCGCGAACAGGAGAAGACCAGGATGAGTGACACGCCGACGTTCGGGCGCTACGCCGAGATTCCCGTCGACCGGATGACGCCGGAGCAGCGGGAAGGATATCGCTTCCTCGTCGACGGCCCACGGGGAAGGTTGCCTGGACCATACAAGGTGTGGGTCCACAATCCGAAGCTGGTGCACGCGGCGGCGCCGATCGGACAACACTTCACGCCGGGCCAGTCGTCGTTGTCGGAACGCGAGCGCGAGATCGCGGTCGTCGTCATCACCAGCCACTGGCACTCCGCCTATCCCAATGCCGCGCACGAGAAGCGTGGCAAGGAGGTCGGCCTGGCCACGGCAACGATAGAGGCGATGATCGCCGGTCTTCCGGCTTCGTTCACGGACGCGCGGGAGCAGATCGTCTACGAGATGGCGATGGCGCTCGCCGGCGGGCGATTGATTTCCGAGGGCCTGTACGACCGCGCGGTCAAGGTGCTCGGGCACGAGAGCATCACCGACGTGATCGTCCTGATGGCGTACTACACGGCCGTCTCGCTGACGATGAACTTCTATGCCGTCCCGGCCGGAACTCCAGGCCTGGCCCGATGAGCCCGACGGTGGCAGCGTTGCAGATCACTCCGCTGCATTCCTCACTCGGTGCCGAGGTCGCGGGCGTCGATCTCGCGAAGCCGATCGACGAGCCGACCCAACACGCGCTGTCACGCGCGCTGGCCGAGCATCTCGCGCTGGTGTTTCGCGACCAATCCTTGACGCCCGCCCAGTATCTCGCCGCCGCTTCGGTGTTCGGGCCGCCGATGGCGCAGCATTACTCGCAGCACAACATGCCGGACTTTCCGATGATCGGGCTGATCTGGCATCGCAACGGCCAGCAACCGGCCGAACGGTGGCACACGGACCACACCAACCGTGAGCGTCCGCCCGCCGCGACGATCCTGTATGGAGTCGAGATTCCGCCGGCCGGTGGCGGTACCAGCGTGGCGAGCATGCGCGCGGCATATCTCGCGTTGCCGGACGACGAGCGCCGGCGCCTCGACGCGCTGACGACCTTCAACAGCCTGGAGAGCGACAAGACCGACACGCGCCCGGAAGATCGCGACAAGTACGGCAAGCCGATCGAGCATCCGATGGTCCGCACGCATCCCGTGCACGGGTCGCGCGCGGTGTACTTTCACATCACCAAGGCCACCCACATCGGCGGCATGACGCCCGAGGCGAGCAAGGCCTACATGAGCGATCTGATCGACCGGATGATTCGGCCGGAGATCGTCTATCACCACGTCTGGCGCAAGGGTGACGTGCTGGTCATCGCCGACCGCGCGACGATGCACCGGGCGCACGGCGACTACGACCGAAGCCAGAGCCGCGTGCTGTGGCGGATCATCGTCGAGGGCGATCGTCCGCGGCTCGTGTGACAGGAGGAACCATGACGAAGGACGTCTTTACACGGAGTGTCGTCGTTGCCACGCTTGCGCTGCTGTGGGCCAGCCCGGGGATGGCGCAGACGCCAAGCCAGCCCAGCTTTCCGGCCACGAGCTTCCTGGCGCCGACCAAGGCCGCGTGGGAAAGCACGCGCACGCTGCTTCTCGGAATCGCCGACAGCGTGCCCGAGGACAAGTACGACTTCAAGCCGACTCCGGCCGTGCGAACCTTCCGCGAGATCCTCGTCCATCTGATCGGGGAGAATTACATGTTCTTCAGCCGGATCTCCGGCGAGAATCTCGGCGGTAACGCCCGCTTCGCCACCCTCAAGAGCCGCGCGGAGATCATGAGCGCGCTCCGGGAAAGCTACGACTACGGCGCCCGGGTGTGGACAGGGCTCAGCGAAGAAAAAGCCCTGGAAATGGTGGCGGGACGGGGCGGTCAGCAAACCCAGCGCTGGGCGGCCGTCCTCGCGGCGATCCAGGACAACATGAACCACTACGGCAACCTGGTCGTGTACCTCCG
>JBGOTH010000073.1:0-9743 GCA_041476345.1 Methylomirabilia bacterium | reverse complement strand
GAGCGGACGACGCCGCAGTTCTCGACTGGGTCGCAGAGGAAGCGCGCGTGTTGGCATGCTTACGATCGTGTCCGGACAGCGCGGCAAATGCCCGGTGTTCGAGGTCAGTCCTAGCGTGCCCATCGGGCGCGCAATCGACGATCTGGTCCTGATCGTGGAGTGCAGCCTCGAGGGCGATTGGGAAGGGCAGGTTCGTTACCTACCGCTGTAGCGCCGTGAGCGGATGGAGCGATTGCGTCGTCGACGCTCTCTACGGTCCGCTCTCTGGTCGATCAACCGCGCATTCCAAAAAGAGATGGGCGCCGTGGCGGTCGATGGGGATGTCTCCGATCTCCAGCCGGGCTGCAATCGCTGCCTCCTTGACTGAGGTGGCCTCCGGAAGCTACCGTGATCGCATGAAGTCGGTCGGCCTGAAGATTCTGAGGAACCGGCTGAGCGAGTACGTGAAGCTGGCGGCGGGAGGCGAAACCGTCCTCGTCACGGATCGGGACCGTGTCGTAGCCGAGCTCGTCCCGCCAGGCGAAGGCCGGAGCCCCGGCCTGAACGACGCCCTGCTGGTGGAGGCGGTCCGGCGCGGCTGGATCACACCGCCGACACTGCCCGCCGCCATTCCCCCGCGAGCTCCCGTCACCTCACTGCGCAAGCTGCTGCGGGAGCTGTCGGAAGACCGCATGGGCCCTCGTCTCCAGCCGGCTGTTCGAGTACGAGATCTGGAATCGCATCCACGCCCGCAAGCTCGACCGATCTCACGGTGACTCGGTGCGGGCGATTGTTGGACGACTGGCGCTGCTCGAGCTTGCGCACCCAATTCTCGCGCGCGCGTTGGAGCCGTTTCCCGCCCCAGTGCGAACATTGGATGCACTCCATCTCGCGTCGATGGATTTCTTGCGCGTAAATGGCCAGAGCCTGGAGTTGGCGACCTACGATGACCGGTTAGCCGCGGCGGCCCGGGCCATGGGGATCGGACTGTACCCGCTATGATCATTTGTGGCGAGCATCATGACAGCGTTGCGATCGACGCTATGATGTCCGTATGCGCACCACGGTGACCCTCGACCCCGACGTCGCCGCGAAGCTCAAGGCGGTTGCCCGCCGGCGCGGCATCTCCTTCAAGCAGGCTCTCAACACTGCGGTCCGAGCTGGGCTCGGCGGGGAGCGCCGGGCCGCGCGGGCCTTCAAGCAGTACACGCAGCCCATGGGGCTCCGGATCGGCGTCAACTTGGACAAAGCCCTGCATCTTGCGGCGGCCCTCGAGGACGAAGAGATTACCCGGCGGCTCGAGCTGCGCAAGTGAAGCTCATCGACGCGAATCTCCTCCTCTACGCAACGGACACGCGGTCGCCGCGCCACGCCCCGGCGCGGTCATGGCTCGAGCGGCAGATGTCGGGGGACGAAACGATTGCGCTCGCGTGGGTCGCTCTGCTCGCGTTCATGCGCTGAGCACGCATCCCCAAGTGTTCGCGCGGCCGCTGTCAGCAGCGCGCGCATTCGACGTGGTCTCTCAGTGGCTGAGCCAGCCGTGTGCCGTCGTCGTACATCCAGGCGATCGTCATGCTGCCGTCATGCGAGAGCTCCTGAGGCCGTTCGGAACGGCGGGCAACCTCGTGAACGATGCGCACCTCGCGGCCCTCGCTATCGAGCACGGCGCGGAGCTGAGCTCGTGCGACGCAGATTTTTCCCGCTTCTCGGGTCTCCGTTGGAGCAACCCGCTCGACACTCCATGAGCGCATCCGAGCCGGCCGTTTGAGGCGAGTGCGCTGATCGGCCGGCGCGTCTCGGTCGAGTGGCAGTCGTAGCACGGTGCGGCGTCATCGGCGTCCCCCCGTTTCGGCGGGGAGCACCTGGAGGCCCAGGGCCCGCGCCGAGCGTCGCACGCGATCGTCGAGGCTGAGGACCACCACGTCGTCGGCTGTCTCGGCCGCGCCGAGAGCGGTTGCGAGATGCACCGCGTCCAGCGTTCGGACGGGATCTCCAGGGAACGGTTGCCGTGCGCGCTCGATGATCGCCGGGCTGATCCTGAGCAGGCTCCAGTGCCCGGTCGCGACCTCGAAGGCCCGCCGCCGCTTCGTAATCTCGGAGTCGCGCAACCGGAGCACGATGCGCGCGCGAATCAACGCGCGATCGCATTCCACGAGCGTGAGATCCGATGTCAGAACCTCGTCAGCGTTGGCGAGGACGTCTCGGGCAGTCTCGCCGTCCGGCTCGCCGAGCAGCCACGCCAAGACGCCGCTGGACTCCGCGTAGAGGTTCAGCGACCGTTCCGATCCTCGTCGAGAAGGCGTCTCGCCGTCCCGGCGGGCGCGATTCGGCGGAAGCGACGATAGATCCGAGAATCGTGCGGGGCGCCGACGGTCGCCAGCCCGCGGCGGGCCAACTCGGACACGAGGTGCCGGAGCTCTTGCCCCGGCCACCGGCGCTGCGGCGGGACCAATTCAGCGACGCGCTCGCCGCGGTCGGTCACCACGATTTCCTGACCGGCGCGTGCCTGCCTGACGTAATGACTGAACCGGTTCTTCAGCTCGCGGATCCCCACCTCTTTCATGGCGTCAATGTAGCTTCACGTAGCCTCATGGTCAATGACGATCCTTCACGGACGTCGTCCATTGCGCTCTGCGACCACAAACGCCGGTGATCGCGCTTGATACCAACGTCGTCGTGCGCCTGCTGGTCAATGACGATCCAAGCCAGACGCGCCGTGCGCGCACGCTGCTTGCCACGCGTACTGTGCTCGTCACGCCGACTGTGCTGCTCGAAACGGAGTGGGTCCTCCGGGGCGCCTACGGCATCAGCCGTTCCGCCCTCGCCCGCTCGCTGCGTGGGCTGCTGGGATTGCCCGCCGTCGTGCTGGGCAGCGTCCAGGCCATCGCGTTGTAGACCTCGCGCGGCGCACCGAGCTGCATCAGCTCGCCCTGGTGCATCACGGCCACGCGACCCGCGGGCACTCGAATACGAACGCGCAGTCCGGACATGAGCCGCCTCCCTACACGCCCGTGAGCGTGATCCGCTTGTTGCCGAGTACGGCGACGATCTCGAGTTCGCCGCCGAGGGCCTCGACGTAGCGGCGCAGGGTCGAGATCGGATTGTCTTCTCGCCGTTCCATGCGTGAGAGGGCCGACTGCGTCACCTCGACGAGCTCGGCCATCTCGACTTGGTTCTTGCCGGCCACCTCGCGGAGCTCACGCAGGCTCAACGCGAGCAGCTCCTCGTCCGCGGCGCGGCGCACTTTGGCGATGCGCTCCTTGGTCATGCTGCGTGCTTTGACATCTGCCCAGCGCTGCACTTTCATCACTTCCTCCTGCGCTCCGCATCCAGTTCAGCGAGGTATTGCTTCCAGAGCCGTTCCGCCTTGGGGATCGTGACCTCGTAGAATCGGCCGTCGCCCGTCTTGTCGCCGCCGATCAGTAGAACCGCCTGTCGCTCGACGTCGAAGGCATACAAGACTCGAATCTGCTTTCCACGCGACTTGATCCGGAGCTCGCGCAGGGCGTATCGGGATCCCTCGATCGCGCTGCTGTAGGGGAAGGGCAACGACACGCCGGCGCTCTCCAGCATGTCGACCACGCGCGCAACCGCGTCCTGGTCGGAATCCCCGAGGTTATGGAACCAGTCGCTGAACTCGTCTGTGCCGACGACCTCGACCACGCTGTGGAATATGCTTTACGGGCATATGCGTGTCAAGCATATTCTGGGGCCTGGGGGCGGGTTACCCCAGCCAGGACTCTCGTGCGGGCTGCGATACCCTTTCAGGCCGCTGCGCAAGGCTTGCAAGCGGTTGCCGGCCCCGGTCGCCGTCCCGCTCGTGCGCGCGGTGACCGATGCGCTCCGGCGTCGTCGCGCGGTCGCGCCGACGTAGCGTTCCGGCGGCACCGCCGGGCGGTATCGGTCGCGGCCGAAAGCACGGTCAGCGGGCGGAGCGCGAACGACGCGAGCGCTTGGTCGGCCGCACCGCGCTGCCAGGCGGCGCGTGAGCTCCTGCCGTCTCACGGACGATCCGTTCCGCGAGGAACACCTTCAGGAGTGATTGATAGGGCACGTCGCGCTTGTTGGCCAGCGCTTTCAACTCGGCCAGGAGCGCGGCCGGTAGCCGCAACGAGATCGTTTCCGTGGATGGTTTCAGGTTTGGAAATACGGCGATGCGGGCCTTGCTCCAATCGACGAACGGGCTGGTGTCATGGGTCTCCCAGAACCTACGTTCCTCGGCCTCCGAGCGAAATGCCGGGATCGTGCTAGGGACGGGTCGCTTGGGCATAACCTCTTCTCTCTCTACGGCTCATCGGCCGCGCGGAGATTACCCGCAGCAGGTGGCCGCGGACAGCAAAGACGACTGTCAGTAAACGCCCTCCGTCAGTGCGTCCGAAACAGAAATATCGTGCCTCGGACGCCGTCAGGTGGAGGAAGCGCTTGGCGGGCGCACCCTCGGGGCTTCGGTCTACAATGGCGCCACGCGGGCATCCAGAGTGAACCACACGCGGAGGCGGACATATGCGGCGCTCACTGGCAGTGGTGGGAATCCTGGCGTTGACGGCCGGCTGCACGACGGCGGCGCCGGTGACGTCGTACGACAAGGCCGGGGTCGGCATGGAGCAGCGGAAGCGTGACGACGTGGAGTGTGTGCAGTCGTCCATCGGAAGCCGCGAAGGCCAGCGCGCCGGCTTCTTCATTCCGGTCGACCGCGAAGCCTACGCGAGCTGCATGATGGCGCGGGGATATACCCGGCGGAACCAGTAGCGATGCTGAGCCACGAAGACAACGAGCTGCTGACGCGAACGGGTCCGGGCACGCCGATGGGCGATCTCCTCCGGCGCTACTGGATGCCTGTCGTCCAATCGAACGAGCTGCCCGCCGGGGGTCGCGTCAAGCGCGTGCAGATCCTCTGCGAGCGGTTGATCGCGCACCGCGCGCCCGACGGGACGCCCGGGCTCGTCGGCGAGTTCTGCCCGCATCGCGGCGCCTCGCTCTACTTCGGCCGCAACGAGCAGGGCGGGATGCGCTGCCCCTACCATGGCTGGAAGTTCGCGCTCGATGGCAGCTGCGTGGACATGCCGAGCGAGCCGGCGGAATCGAGCTTCGCGTCGAAGGTGTGCCACGTCGCGTATCCCTGTGTCGATCGCGGCGGCATCGTGCTCGCGTACATGGGGCCGGGCACGCCGCCACAGGTTCCCGAGTTCGAGTTCATGTCCCTTCCCGACAATCACATTTTCACCTCCAAGCGCGTGCAAGACTGCAACTGGTTCCAGGCGATGGAGGGCGGAATCGATTCCAGCCACATCTCCTTTCTGCACTCTCCGTTGCGCCACGACGCGGCCGACATCACGACCGACATGGACCGGGTGAGCTTCGGCGTGGGCGCGGCGGTAGCGACGGGCGATCGCGCGCCGCGCTTCGAGGTCGTCGACACCGACTACGGCGTCCTCATCGGCGCGCGCCGCAACGAACCCGACGGCCGCTGGCACTGGCGCGTCACGCAGTACTGCCTGCCCTTCTGGACGATGCCGCCCGCGGGCGCCGGTGAAAAGGTGATCCAGTCGCACATCTGGGTGCCCATGGACGACCATCACGTCGTGAACTGGATGGTGACGTGGCACACGGAGCGGCCGCTCGCGGCGGAGGAGATTCAGCTCCACGTCGAAGGCAAGGGCGCGCACGTCTGCGACTTCGCGCCGGCGACGTCCGATCCGTACGGCGACGTGCGCACCGCCGCCAACCGCGACAACGACTACTTCATGGACTGGAACGTCCACTCGACGCGGATGTACTGCGGCATCCCCGGCTTCGGTGTGCAGGATCAGGCGGTGCAGGAGAGTCAGGGGGGCGGGGGGATCGTCGATCGCTCCATCGAGCGGCTCGGCACCAGCGACACCGCGATCATCCAGGTGCGAAAGCGCCTGATGGCCGCCGCCCTCGCGCTCCGCGAGCGCGGCACGCCGGCGCCCGGCGTGGATGCGCCGAAGTCGTTCTGCGTGCGCTCGACGTCGATCGTGCTTCCCTCCGGCGCGCCGTGGGTCGACGCCGTGAAACCGCTCGTCGTCGTTCGTCCGAATCAGTCGCTGACGCTCGCCTGATGCCGGGCCGCATGGCCGGCCGCGTCGCCGTCATCACGGGCGGCGGCGGCGGGATCGGCGAGGCCACCGGCCGGCTCTTCGCAGAAGAAGGCGGCGCCGTCGCGCTCGTCGATCGCGATCGCACGGCGGCGGAGGCCGCCGCGAAGGGGATCCTCGCCTCGATCCCCCGCGCGAAGATCCTTCCGCTCGCTGCCGACGTCGCGCAGGAATCCGAAGCAAAACGGGTGGTGGACGAAGCCGCGAAGCATTTCGGCGCGCTCCACACGATCGTCAACGTCGCCGGCATCCGCTTCTACACGCCGCTCGCGGACGCGGACGCGAAGGAGTGGGAGCAGATCATCGGCGTGAACCTGCTGGCGACGACGTACTGCTGCAAAGCGTCGCTGCCACATCTGCGCGCCGCCGGCACCGGGACGATCGTCAACGTGTCGTCGGTGTTCGGGGTGATCGGTCGCGCGGGGATGGGCCAGTACGACACGACGAAGGCGGCGATCCTCGGCTTCACGCGCGCGCTCGCGGTGGAGGAAGCGCCGCATGGCATTCGCGTGAACGCGGTGTGTCCCGGCGGAACGATCACGCCGTATCACGTCAGGCGCGCCGCCGACAAAGGCGTGAGCGAAAAAGAGCTGCGCGGCACGCGCTCCGGGGACAACGGCCTCTTCGGCCGCTGGGCCGAGCCGCGCGAGATCGCCTACCCGATCCTGTTCCTCTCGTGCGCAGAGTCGTCGTTCGTCACCGGCGTGTCGCTGATCGTGGACGCCGGCAAGTCGATCACGTAGCGATCAGTCGAACAGCGCGGCGACGAGCGCCGGGATGGCGTGGGGCGCGTGGGCGAGCGCCTCGGGGCTCTGCGCGCGCAGCTCCGCTTCGCTTCCGTAGCCGTACGTGACGCCGATCGTGCGCACGCGACAGCGGCGCGCGCCGATCAGGTCGTGCTCACGGTCGCCGATCATGACAACGCGCGCGGGGTCGAGCCGCTCTTCGGCGAGCGCATGCCCGATGAGATCGCCCTTGTCGACGCGCGTGCCGTCGAGCTCCGCGCCGTAGACCCGCTCGAAGAGGGGCGCGAGTCCGAAGTGCGCGACGATCCGCGTGGCGTACACGTGAGGCTTCGACGTCGTCACGTACGTCGCGAACCCGGCCGCGCGCACCGCCGCGACGGCCTCCGGAATGCCGGGGTACACGGCGTTCTCGAACAGGCCGACGTCGCCGAAGCGCTCGCGGTAGAGCGCGATCGCGCGCTGGAGCACCGTGTCGTCGTCCGTCTCGAGCAGTCGCGCGAAGCTGCCGCGTAACGGCGGGCCGATGCACCAGCGAAGATCCTCGAGATCGGGCGGCGTGCGGCCCAGCCCGGTCAGCGCGTGCGCGATGCACTGCGTGATCCCGGGCTTGGGATCGGTCAGCGTCCCGTCGAGATCGAAGAAGACGGCGTTCAGCGCGTGCCTTGTGCCGCGCTCGTCGCGGCGAGCAACAGTTCCCGGAACGGCCGCGCACCGTACAGCGTCCCGTAGTCACGTCGGATCGTACGCGCCGTCCGTCGAACGACATCGTGGATCTCGCGAAGCTGTCTTACAGAGGGTCCGGCGAACTCACGCACGAGGGCGTTGCTGAGGCCTACGAGGAGGCGGCCAGGATCGCCCTCATGAACGTGGGGATCCGTTCCGTTCAGATCGCTCAGTGTCCGCTGCACCCGGTGCGGTTGCTCTTCAAAGACAAACCACTGATGTGAGGTTCTCGATCCCGAGCTCGAACGGCATGTTGAAGCGCGGCATTCGGGGTATCGGACCCGACAGCTGAACCCGAGACAGGTCGTGGAACGAGTACTGGCAACTACCGACGAGCTCTGCGATACGGTCAAGTCTGCGCGACGAGTCGGGGAGTTCGAGCGTCGCGTGCGTTACCAGGCCGAAGCTGCTCAGTCCCGAGACAAAGGCGACATAGAGACGCTCGTATCCGGCATCGTACGGAATGTTTAGAAACGCATGCGCCAGGCGCGGAATAGAGAGCTCCGCGTGTGTCGCTACTTGTGGCTGCGTTTACGTCGAGCCCGCGCCGCCGATTTCTTCACCACGGACTTCGCGCTGCGAGCTCCGTGCCTTCCATTGCTGGTCATGAGCTCATCGACTATCGCGACGATTTTTCGTACGCGGCCCTTCGGAATTCGGAACATCCTCGCGACGCCGTCTACGGTTGGATACGGTGTGCTGATCGTCGCGGGCGCCTGACGCATGGCTTCACACTACTCGCCTCCTATGCGAGCCGTCAAATCGCCCGTCATCGAATCCCCGCGCGCATGCAGCTCTGCACGAACTGGCGCTGGAAGAGCAGGAATGCGATCAGCAGCGGGCCCGACGTGAGCAGCGTCGCCGCCGTGACCACCGACCAGTCGATGCCTTGGTCCGTCGACGAGAGACCTGCAATCCGGTAGGCCTCCCCCCGCGCTGCCGTGTCGCGCGCGGCTTCCTTCCGGCGAGCGCCGTGAAGGTTGACGGTACACTGAGCGGGTGACCGCGCGTCCCGTCCTGATTCTCCCGGGCTACGACAACTCCGGGCCCGAGCACTGGCAAAGTCTCTGGGAGAAGGCGCACCCGGAATACCGCCGCGTGCAGCAGCGCAGCTGGACCGCGCCGGTGTGCGACGACTGGGTGGCGGCGCTCGACACGGCGATCGTCGCGGCCGCGGCGCCGCCCGTGCTCGTCGCGCACAGCCTCGGCTGCCACGCCGTCGCGCATTACGCGGCTCGGCACCGGAGGGCGGTGCACGGCGCGTTGCTCGTCGCGCCGCCGAACGTGGACGATCCCGAGTTTCCGCCGGTGATCACGGGCTTTCGCCCGATTCCGCGCGCGCCCCTGCCGTTTCCGAGCATCGTCGTCTCGGGCAGCGACGACTGGTACATGGGGCCCGACGATGCTCATGAGATCGCGCGCGCCTGGGGCAGCCGCTTCGTTCTGCTGGAGCGAGGCGGCCACATCAACGCGGCCGCGGGCTTCGGCCCGTGGCCGGAGGGCGAGCGCCTTCTCGCCGAGCTGACGGCGTAGCGCCTACTTCTTGTACGGGCGTCTCAGAGTCCGCGAGCGGCGGCGGTCGCTGAAGCACTGACCGCCGCCGCCGTTCACGCCACGGGCGGGACCTTCTCATCGTCCGTGGTTGCCGTCGAGCGCTACATTACGCAGAACGCATGGAGCGTGCCGAACGGCAAGAACTCCGGATTTCGGGCGTTTGCGCGATCATCCCTGGGGCGGGGCACATCACTTCGGAAAGTTAGCCGACACCCGACCGTGAGATGATCCGGCGTCGTGGCGGACGCGGTCGAGACCCCAAGCGCGTCAAGGAGAGCACCGTGAAGATCCTCTACACGCCGAACCTGATCGTTCGAGAGCTGACCCCGGACCAGCGCAAGCGCATCCTCGCCGCCGAGCCCACCGCCGTCATCGTGGAAGCCAAAGGCGCCGATGCGCAGCGTAAAGAGATCGTCGACGCCGACATCCTGTTCGGTCGCGTCACACCGGACATCTACCCGCTCGCCAAGCGCCTGAAGCTCTACCAGTCGATCGGCGCCGGCGTGGACTCCGCGCTCTGTCCGGAGCTGATCAACGACGACGTGCCGCTCTCCAGCGAGAAGGGCGGTGTCGGCGTCCACCTCGCCGAGCACGCGTTCGGTCTCCTGCTCACGCTCACGCG
>JBGOTH010000072.1:0-9835 GCA_041476345.1 Methylomirabilia bacterium | reverse complement strand
GTCGGCGTGACCGCGACACCGCCGAAGCGCATGCGTTCGTAAGCCAGCGTGAGACGTGAGAACGTATCCGCCGTCTCGGGCAGCACGGCGCCGGCGCGTTCGGAAAACTCGCGCGCGGTCTCGGGCGGCGCCGGTCGCAGCCCGCGTCGCGCCAACCGCTTGAGCGCGCGCGCGTAGAACGCCGGCATCGCCGCACCGGCCCGCGCCCGCACGCCACGCGCCTGGCGTACCGCCCAGATGAGCGCGGCGGCGACGACCACGACCACGGCGACGATGACTTTGCCTCGCGCCGATCCGCCGCCGGGCAAACGCACCGTCGCGGGCCATGACCACGCGATCCGCCGCACGGCCCCGGCGGTGTCCATCTGGTCCTGGCGACTCCAGCCGACGACGTAGCGGTACCAGCGCATGCGCAGGCCGTCGATGTAGAGCGCGACGCCGGTGAGCGGCGACGACGGCGCGGCGCCGCGCGGCGACGGATCGAGCGTCACCCACGCGCCGTCCACGTGCGCCTCCACCCACGAGTGCGCGTCCCGCATGCGTACGACCCAGTAGCCGCCGTACGGGTTCCACTCGCCCCGTTGGAACCCGTTCACCACGCGCGACGGAATACCGACCGACCGGAGCATCACGGCGAGCGCGGCCGCGAAGTACTCGCAGTTGCCTTCGCGCCGCACGAACAGGAACTCCTCGAGCGGCTCGAGCGTCGTGCGGCGCTCCAGATTCAGCGAGTAGCGCAATTCCCGCGAGAGCCACGCCGTCAGGCGGCCCGCCCGCTCCGCGTCGGTGACGCTGCCCGCGGAGACCCGCCGCGCCAATTCGGGAATGCGCGGCGGCAGCGGCGGCAGCTGGAGATAGCGGTCGCGCGCGACGAGCCCGAGACGCTCGACGAAGCGCGCGCCGAGCGCCGATTCGACCGTGTAGGTCAGCCGCGCGCGCGCCGCCGACACGCCGAGGCTGCCCGTCTCGTCGACACGGAGGGCGCCGTCCACCTTCGCGCGCACGGCGACGGCGGCCGCGAAGATCGTCTCGGTGCCGATGGGCTCGAGGAAGACCTCCTGAGTCAGCAGGTGCGTCGGTCCTTCGAGGCGGCCCAGCCACACGGGAACACCGTCCGTCGCGCGCAGCACGATCGGCCGGCGCGGCGTCGCCGTCCAGACGCGCCCGTCGAAGCGGTCGAGAACGATGCCGCGCCAGCGCAAGAACCGAACGAGCGGTTCCGGGATCGCGCCGCCGGGCAGCACGACGCGCATGGCGACCGCGTCGTCGGTCTCGAGCGCGCCGAACGCGCCGAGCTCGACGCGATCCGTGAACCCGGTGAGCGCGTGTTTCGAGCGCGCGCCGAACGGCAGCGCCGCTTCCACGCGCGGGATGACCAGGAAGAGAAACGTGGTGAGCGCGAGCGTGCCGGCGACGGCGGCGCCCATGACGATCGTGAGCCCCATGCCGAGCGGGCGCGCGGGCACGCCCGCCGCCTCCGCCTCCGTGACGAGGTGGAAGAGCACCAGCATGACGATGGCCGTCGCGAGATAGGTGATGAAGAGCGGGAGGAACGCCACGCCGAAGGCCACCGCGGACGCGGCGGCGAGCATCGAGAACGACAGGAAGCCCGCGGCGCGTAATTCGCGCGTGACGCGCCACGTGGCGAGGCGGACGAGCAGCAGCGCGCACACGAGGTGCGCGAACGTGTCGAGGAACGAGTCCGCGAGCCAGATGAAGTCGGCGCCGGCGAGCCCCGTGAGCGTGAGCGTGGCGATGATGTCGCCGCGCTGGGAGAGGTACGCACGCGGGCCGAGCGTGTCGTGCAGCCACCACGTGACGCCGAGCGCCGCGAGGAACACGCCGAGGATCGCCGGGCTCAGGAGATCGCCGGCCGCGAGGGCGAGACCCCCGAGCGCGACGACGACGTAGATCGCCAACCGGAACGCGCGATCGACCGGCATCAGCCGAGATCCACGACGACGGCGCGAACGTTCTCGGGCGGGCGCGGCGTGCTCGCGACGCCCGGCTCGTAGAGCGCGAGTGCGGTGAGCACGCGGCGAATCTGCGCGGGCCCCTGCCCCAGCGCGATGTCGATGCCCGGAGCGATCAGCCCGACGCGCGCCCCGCGCTTCAGCAGCGCGGACGCGACAGCGGCCGCTTCCGCGACTCCCTGCTCCAGCCGTTCCGCGCTCGCGCGCCCGTCCCCGCGCAGCACGACGTACGCGTCCTGCGCCGTCTCCGCTTCCAGCTCGCGCACGGTCAGCGTGCCCGTGCGCGCGGTCACGCGCCAGTGGATCAACCGCGGGTCGTCGCCGCTGCGATACGCGCGCAGGTCGTGCAGGTCGTGGCCGCGTCCGCGCTTGCGCGCCGGCGCCGTGCCGAGGCCGTTGGCCTGCCGCATGAGCGCGGGCGGCGGCGGCACGCGGCGCGGATACACGAGCACGTCGGCGGCGCCCATGACCCGCGACGCTTTCACGAAGAGGCCGAACGGAAACCGCGTGGCGACGCGCACGCCGGCGAGACGATGACGCCCGCGCTGCGGGAGCGTCTCGTCCCACGTCACGAGGCGCTCTTCGCCGGCGCCGAGGCGCGCGACGTACGCGAGCGTGAGGCTTGTCTTCGGCCGGTCGAGCACGACGGAGAACGACGGGCGCTTCGTCTTCGTGTTGCGCACACGTGCGCCGAGCGTGCACGGCGTGCCCGCGTAGATCTCGTCCGGCACCAACGGCTCGACGCGCACGCCCCGCACCGACTGCTCGGAGAAGACGCCGGACACGACGATGAGCGCCAGCACCATCGACTCGAGGAGATACAGGAGGTTGTTGCCGGTGTTCATCGCGGTGACGCCGAGCCCGACGGCGACGGCGAGGCACCACCAGCCTTCGCGCGTGGGGCGGATGGTGCGTCGCGGGCGCCAGCGTCCCCAGACGCGCTTGACCGCTGAGATCACCTTGGGACGGGGACGTCCTGGACGATGGCGCGAACGACCGATTCCGCGTCGAGCGCGCCCGCGCCGGCGTCCGTGCCGCGCGCGATCACGCGGTGCGCGAGCGCGGGAATGGCGAGGCGCTTGACGTCGTCCGGCACGACGAAATCGCGCCCGTCCGTAAGCGCGGCCGCGCGCGCGGCGGCGACGAGCGCGCGGGCGCCGCGCGGGCTCACGCCCAGCACGAGCCGCGGCGATTCGCGCGTGGCGGTGACCAGCGCCATCACGTAGTCCAGCACCAGGTCCGCCACGCGCACGGATTCCGCGAGCGCCTGCAGCCGCAGCACGTCGTCCGGCGACAGCGCGGGCGCCAGCGTGTCCGGCGGGGCGGCGGCGCCGCGCAGGATCGCCTTCTCGTCCTCGAGATCCGGATACCCGATGCGCACGCGGAGCAGGAAGCGGTCGAGCTGCGATTCCGGCAGGGGAAACGTGCCTTCGTATTCCCGCGGGTTCTGCGTGGCCAGCACCATGAACGGCGCCGGCAGCATGTGCGTGGTGTGATCCAGCGAGACCTGCGCTTCGTTCATCGCTTCCAGCAGGCTCGACTGCGTCTTGGGCGTGGTGCGGTTGATCTCGTCCGCCAGCACGATGTTGGCGAAGAGCGGGCCGGGCTTGAAGCTGAACTCGCCTTTGGCGGGGTCCCAGACGGACACGCCGAGCACGTCCGACGGCAGCATGTCCGCCGTGAACTGGATGCGCGCGAACACGCCGTCGATCGACCGCGCGAGCGCCGCGGCCAGCGTGGTCTTGCCTACGCCGGGCACGTCTTCGATCAGGAGGTGGCCGCGCGCGAGGAGGCCGATGACGGCGAGGCGCACGACGTCCGCCTTGCCCACGATGCAGCGCGAGACGTTTTTTTCGAGAGCGGCGATCAGGTCGAGGTCGTCGGCCATTCAGTACTCCGGCGGCGCGTACACGGTGAGGAAGAACAGCGGAGCGCGCCCGGGATTCCTCACGTGGTGAGTAGCGCCGGCCGGGATCATCACGAGGCCGCCGGGGCCGGTCCGGCGCTCCTCCTTGTCGACAGTGACGACCGCTTCGCCGTCGATGATGTACACGATCTGGTCAGCGCGGTGCTCTTCCGCCGGCCCAGCCTCTTCCCCGGGCGCGATGGTCATGACGGCGGTCTGGCTCCGCTTCGTCTGCTGGAGCACGCGAAAGAACTCGCCGCGGTGCTGGTTCGTGTCGACGACGTCCATATTAGCTCGTTGCGAACCAGTATGTCAGAACGCCCAGCAGGAGAGCCAGCCACCACACGGTGATGAGCGTGCGCATCCACGCCTTGTAGTTGGCGAAGCGCAGCGCCTTCGGAACGAGTCGCGTGCCGGCGACGAGCACGACGTAGATGCCGAGCAGTAGCGCGACGCTCCCGGCGACGACGTGGGCGGCGGCGGCCGCGTTCACGCGATTGCCGAGCTTGAAGATCGCGAAGCCATAGTTGTTGTGGAAGGCGGGCAGCATCCAGATGGCGGTCATCACGAGCGTGGCGACGAGTGTCACGGACTGACAGGCGCCGTGCATCGCGTATTTCGATCGGCGCGCGAAGAGGAGCCCGGCGAAGAGCAGCAGGCCAAGCCCGAGCTGGATCAGGAGGTTGAGATCGGCGCCGAAGGTGGACGGCCGGCCGAGGAAGCCGTCGGAAAGCATGGCACCGAATATACGTCGGCGCCACGCTCTCCGGATCTGCGATCAGGGCAGCGTGATCAGGTGGTAGTCGCCGATCGGGTTGCCACCGGCGTCGGCGAGACGCGCGGGGAGCGAAGTCTGTTGGAGCGACGGGCTCGCGCTGTAGAAGCGCAGGTCGCCGACGTTGTAGAGGTACGACGGCCCGAGAACGACGTACGAGCCGTCGGTCAAGTCGACGTCGGGAACGACGATCGATTTGTCCGGCGTGTCGAGCAGCACGACGGTGGTGCTTTGTTCGAGGCGGAAGTCCGCGCTGAACGGGTCGCCGAACTCGGCCGTTCGGCTCAGGAGCGCCGCGGAGCTCGTCGCTGCGCCCAGCTGAAAGAATTCATCCGCGGAGGCCGTCGTGGAAAACGCCACCTTCACCGCAGGCACGGCGGGGTCCCACGCCGCCACCGCGAGCAGCGTGCCCGCCTCCGGCGTGTAGTCCTGCACGAACAACACCAGACGCTCGCCGCCGTTTGTGGCCGGCACCCGGCGAACGTCGAACTGCGGGGGCTCACGCACGATGGAAGAGGTATCGAACACGCGATACTGGCACGTCTCGACGTTGTTGCACGACGTGGTGAGGAACTCGACCGCCTGCTCGGGACCGGCAGAGATTTGCCACGCGTCGACGAAGCCAACGGACCTGAGTGCATCGGCGAGATCGCTCCGCACGACACCCGTGACGCTCAAGCTGCCGCTGTTCGGCATATGGATATCGACGAACATGGTCGGCTTGTAACTCCCGGGCAGCGAATCCCTCGATCCCCAACCACCCGAGCCACAGTCGGGATTGCCCATAGTGGTGTGAACCCAGAGCCCCTGCTCGAGTACCGCGGCATTGCCGTTCGTCGCTGCATTGATCGCGATCACCGGTTCGGCCGTCGTGGCAACGACCGTGCCGGCGGACACGTCGACGAGCGCCCACAGCAGCGGGATCCCGGGGAAGAACGGAAAGAAAGCGCCGATGGTGTCTGTGACGCCGAATGGAGCGTTGACAGGCACCAGACCACCGTCGGCACCGACGGTGAGCCTGGTGAATGTCGTAGGCGGCACGCCGGGATCAGTCAACGTAACGGCGATCACCGCGAGCATGCGCCCGTTACGATCGATGGCGATGTCCTCGACGCTCCACACGTACGGCGTCCGTGTCGGCCCACCAACTTGCTGGCGATCTGCATCGAGCGTGATCGGGAAGCTGAATGCAGCCTGCGCGGACGCGACATTGACGACCTGCAGCGACACCTCGCCCCAGACTTCCGACACATTGCCACACAGGGGGCCGTCGCCGGTCAAGGTACGCTCGACGCGCGGGAACACCTGGTTGTAGGTGATGCTCTGCTCGAAGTCGACGGCGACGCCGATGTCGAGGCCGAAGGGGAATACGACGTCACCCAGCTTCTGGACCTTGATGGTGTTCGGCCCCGCGTCGGCATCAAGCTCGAAGCTCGCGGAGCCCGGTAGCCGCTTCACCACGTAGCTGATGATCCGATTCGGTTGTCCGACACCGACGGGCGATCGCGCGACGACGGTGTTGTTGTCGTCGCCCCACTTCACGACCTCGAATTCCGCAGCGCTCAGTGGCGAATCGAAGACGCCGGCCGGCGTCCGGAGCTTCCACGTCGCCCCATCGTTGAAAACCTCCTCGACGCGCACGCCGCCGAGCGCCTTGCCGATGACGGCGCCAGGGAAGCTATCGGTCTCCATCTCGTCGCCCAACGTGCCCCGGTAGACGGCCATGAAGCGCTCGGCATCTGCGGGAACAACGAACTTCATGCGGGGTAGAGCTGCCCCGGACGGCACCGCCGCTACGTCGGTCGAGTCGACGGCGACGGCTTCGAAGCGCTGCCCGCTGACTTTGTCGTCGGCGTACAAGGCAATCCTTCCGCTTACGAGGGCCTCAGGAGAAGCGTTGATGCCGGAAAGGATCACCGTGTTCGGGTTCGTCGGATCGTCGGGATCGGGCGTCAGCTTCACATCGAGGCGCCCGCGAAAGAAGTAGTCCAGAAGCGCGGCAGAGTACCCGACGGCGCGCGGGAGAAGCAGGCTCGCGTAGTCCGTGTGCACCTTGTCGTCGAGAATGTAGCCCTTGACCGCCGCGGTGCCCACTTCAGAACGCAAGTGTTTGAACAACGCGCCCTCGGCAACGAGATGCTGAATCGATTCACCCTCTCCGAGTCGTTTCGGGAAGTAACGCCGCTGGCCTTGCCCTGAGCGCTCGAGGAAGGCCGTTGCGACATCGGGCTCGCTCGGTAGGGCAAAGCTGGGGAATCGCGTATCGCCACTCACGAAATTCCCATTCGTGTACTCGGCGAGTCCGATGTCGAGTCCGGTGAGGACACTGGCGTTCGTTCCCAGATATTTGTCGGTGTCGATGAGGCGGGCGATCGGGACAGGCGCGAGCGGCTCCGATGTCGGAGTGAAAACGGAGTCGGTTGGTTTGCGTGGAGTCTGCAGGAGGGCGATAAAGGCTAGATTGCTATTCTGGCGCTGTCTCTCTGCCCACGTTTCATACGAGTCGTTGTCGACGACGCTGAGATGGCGATCATTGCGAACGTGGGCAGGGACAGAGGCATCTTGTACGAGATGCATCAGATGGCCCAATCCCCGAAAGACATCGGCCAGTGATCGCTCCCTCCCAGCGCTCTGTGCGCCGGTCAAACTCGCAAGAAATCGTTGCCGTGTGATTTGCCAAGACCACTCGCCCCCGTGCAAAGAAACTCCAAACAGTAGGGCGGGCGACTGCGACGTGTTTTGTTGCCACAGAGCTGAAGACTGACCGAGTTGCAGACCCAGCGGGCCTTGAAGACCTGCACTCGACCACGGGCTCGCTATCGGATTGTGGAAGTGGTTGAGCACTCGTTGAAAGGGCGAGTCCTCGAAACGACCGCCGTCCGCCGCGAGTTCCCGCGGTCTCTGCCCGAGCACTCTCGAATCGAGTCCCTCGACGATTCCGATCTCAGCAGTGAGGACGGAATGCAGAGTCGAGATATCGACAGCTCGGCCAGTCAAAAGCGCATGCGTACCGACGTCATACGCCAGCGCATCCCAAGTATTTGCCACGATGATCAATGCCAACACTCCCGTTGCGATCGGAGCTAGATCTGTCAATCGACGCATTCGTGCCTCCATGTGCGGCAACTAGGGGCTGAGACCAAGAGCGGCTCGTTCACGCCCTACGGCGTCAAGTAACTTCGGGATCTTGTCGCGCGGAACGTCCCCACTCATGTCCGGGAATGCCCGCAGACGTTCCTGGCGACTGTGAAGCCGCGACAACGTAAGGACAGTCCCCTGACCGCGAAACCGCTTCCATTCCTCTTCGACGCGTGCTTCGCGATCAAAGACATCTGTCGGCCACATGGATGAGCCTTGAAAGCCCCAGACCGTGTCATAGCCGGGCTTGTAGAAGGTGAACTCCGGTCCTTTGATGGTCGTGATGAGCGGCAGCAATGTCCAGGTCGCATGCCCTTTGAGGACGAACTTCCCGTCCGGGCCCGTTTCAGTTTCCTCGGAGGCGTAGTAGCCACCACCGGCCCATCCGCCCAAGCTGTTGTAGCGGCGATTCCAAACCGCGACGATGACAACACCCTGAAGCGGCTGTCCTGTTTCCTCGTCGACGATGGTTGCCCTGTATTCTTCGGCGGACGCGATCGTCGGCTGCGCGAGGTAGCCGAGCGTGAGAGCACCAAGGATCATAAGCATCGTCCGCACCGAACGCACTGCTACGGCGGGTCTTTCCTCAGGAACGTTCCTCGCACCCATGGTGGTCACCCTCAGAACGAGTCGAGTCGCCACAGTCCGTCGTTGTCGACGGCGAACCGCACCTCGAAGGATCTGAGTATTCCATCATCCGTGCGCAACATCTCGTAGATTGCTGAGCCGCTCCGGACCTCGACAAGGGTCACGGTCGTTAGAATCGAATCGATGCCGGGCAAAAGGCGGGAGATGAGCCCAAACGCGGTGCCGTAGTCCACGCGATTGTGGGACGTGATGTTCGCGACGGCGCGGGGGACATCGGCGGCCCGCAGCGCATCCTTCATCGCGTTCCACATCGTTTGCAGCGTCGCGTCGAGCGCCGCACGATCCAGCACGTGCACGACGGCGTTCGCGGTAACGCCGGCTGCCGTCGCGCGTGCGACATAGAGACCGGGCGTGGTGAAGGTGAAGTTCGCCCCGGTCTCGACGTTGCTCGTGACGTCAATCGTCCCATCGCCATCCGCATCGATGGCAAGCGTCGCGTCCGACGGAACGCCCGCCATCGAGAAGGCTACCGTGAGGGGCGCGACACCCATCATCGGGCTTGCGATGAGCATCGTCGAGCTCAGTATTCCCGGCGTGACGGTTATCGGCACCGTTGCCGTAGCGGTGCTGCCGCCGGCCGTCACGGTCCCGATGATGGCGTTCGTGCTCTCGTCCACCGGAATGAGGGTGGCGAAGGTCGTACCTAGGACCATCGCTGGTACGCCGCTGATCGTGACCACCGCTGCGCCGCTCGCGGTTCCTGTGACCAAAACGAGCCCCGCCGACACGCTCGCCCCCGGCGTCGGCTGCGTGATCGCGATGCTCACACCGCCGAGACGGACCGCGAAGTCACGCCGCGCCGGCGTCGGGTCCTCGTTGCCCGCGAGGTCGCGCGCTTTCGCTTCGAACGTGTGCGCGCCCTCCACCAGCGTCGCGACGTCCACGCGCGCGGTCGACGAGAACGCCGACCACGGTCCGCCGTCCAGCCGCCACGCGAACTGGAGCTGCGCCGCCGGCGTGAGGGCGTCGCTACCTTCAATGGTGAAGCTCGCCGTCGTGGCCTGAATCTCACCTGCCGGTCCGTCCGCGATCGTCGTGTCCGGCGGCGTGTTGTCCACGATGACCGTGCGGCTTGCCGTCTGCGGGTTTCCCGACCGATCGGCCGCCGAAGCGCGGATTTCACGCGCTCCGTCGCCGAGCGCCGTCGTATTCCAGCTCGCGCTCGCCGTCACCGCCGCTGACGGCAGCGGGGGCGCGACCGTCGTGGGCAATGGGGCGCCGTCGGCAGCGAGCGTCATCGTCGCAATGCCGCTGCCCGCGTCGGATGCTTGTGCCGACACCGCCACGGTGCCGCGCACGAACGACGCAGCCGCGGGCACCGTCAGAGTCACGGCGGGCGCCACGCCGTCGTGGATTGTCGCAAGCTCGACCGCCGGGGCGCTGAGGCCGTCGCCG
>JBGOTH010000071.1:0-10015 GCA_041476345.1 Methylomirabilia bacterium | reverse complement strand
GGCCGACGTGACGCGCGCGCACCTGCGGCCTCGCCCGCGCGTCGCCGAAGGCCGCTGGCTCGGAGCCGCCGAGGGCGTGACCGCGATGATGGACCTCTCCGACGGGCTCGCGACCGACCTCGGCCGTCTGTGCGTCGAGAGCCACGTCGGGGCGGTCGTCGAGCTCGACTCGCTGCCCGTCGCACCCGCCACCCGTCGCGTCGCACACGCCGTCGAGCGCGACGCGCTCGCATGGGCGACCGGTGGCGGCGAGGATTACGAGCTCCTGGTCGCCTGCGCCGCGGATGCGTTTCCCCGCATCGCCGCCGGCCTCGCGGAGGCCACGGGCAGCGCGCTCACACGCGTCGGGACGTTCGCTCGCGCGGAGCGCGTGCGGTTCGTCGACGGCCGGGGCCGCGAGATCGACGTCGCGCGCGGCTTCGAGCACTTCGTCACGGGGCACTGATGGACGGCATCGTTCTCGAGCTGCTCGGTCTGGCCGTGCTCGTCGCGTGCTCGGCACTCCTCACCGGGGCGGAAGCCGCCTACTTCTCACTGGGACGCTCGCGCCTCAAGCGCGTGCAGACGGAGGGAGAAGCGCGGGTGGCGCCGCTCATCGAGCGCCCGCATGACCTGCTCGTGACACTACTCATCGGCATCACGCTCATCAACATCGGCTCGTCCGCCATCGCCGCCACCGTCGCCGCGCGCATCTTCGGCAAGCGTTTTGGCCTCGGCGCCGAGATCGTCGGCATGATCCTCGTCCTCACCACCTTCGGCGAGGTCCTGCCAATGACCGTCGCCGTGAAATATCCCGAGCAGTTCCTCCGCGTGGTGCGGCGGCCGGTGGGCTGGCTGGGCGCGCTGCTGCGACCGATCCGTGCCATCCTCGGCGCCCTCACCGCGCTCACCGTGAAAACGGTGGGCGGAGGGGGCAGCGCCGAGCAGCCGGAGCTCTCGGAGGAGGAGCTGCGCACGCTCGTCGACGTGGGCGCGCGCGAGGGCGTGGTCGAGCGCGGCGAGCGCGAGATGATCCACAAGGTCTTCGAGCTGGAGGACACGCCGGTGCGCTCGGTGATGGTCCCGCGCACCGACATGTTCTGCCTCAACGTGGAAACCCCGATCGCCGAGATCCTGCCCGCGCTGCGCGAGAACCTCCACTCACGCGTGCCCGTCTACGAGGACTCGATCGACGTCATCGTCGGCGTCCTCTACACGAAGGATCTCCTCCCGCACGTCGCCACCGGGCTGCCGTCCACCTTCGACCTCCGGGCGCACCTCCATCCGCCGTACTTCGTGCCGGAGTCGAAGCGCGCGGACGCGCTCCTGCAGGAGTTCCAGTCCAAGCGGCTGCACATGGCGATCGTGGTGGACGAGTACGGTGGCACCGCGGGTCTCGTGGCCCTGGAAGATCTGCTCGAGGAGCTCGTGGGCGAGATCGCCGACGAGTACGACGAGCCGGAGCGCCTCATCCAGCGTGTCGACGAGGCCACGTATCGGGTGGCGGGCAAGCTGCCGATCGAGGAGCTCAACACCGTGGCCGGGCTCGCGATCTCCCATCACGACTACGAAACGGTGGGCGGCTGGGTGCTCGATCTCTTCGGCCGCGTACCGCACAAGGCCGAGCGGGCGGAGACGCCGGAAGTGGTGGTCACCGTCGAGAAGATGGAGCGAACGCGGATCGTCGAGGTGCTGATCGCTCTTCGGAAGCCTTCGCCCAGTCAGGCCGCCGCATGACGCTCGCCTGGATCGCCGCCGGCTGCCTCGTGGCCACGATGTTCTTCTCGGCGGCGGAGATGGCGTTCATCGCCGCCAATCGCCTCCGCCTGCGGCACCTCGCCGAGGAAGGCAACCGCGTCGCCGCCGACTACCTCGAAGCCTTCCACAATCCCGCGCGCGTGCTGTCGACCGCGATGATGGGCGTGACGGTCGCGCACATCGTCGCCTCGTCCGCCGTGACCTTCGCGCTCATTCCCCGCTTCGGCGGGGCGGCGGCGCTGGTGGCGACGGCGGCGCTGACACCCGCCATGCTCGTGTTCGGCGAGATCATCCCGAAGGTGGTCGCGCGCGAGTGGGCCACCCGGCTCATCCTCACGCTCTACCGCCCGCTCGTGTGGGCCTCGGCTCTCCTCGCGCCGTTCGTGGCGTTCTCCCAGGCCATCGTGTCTCTCCTCCTGCGGCTCGTCGGCGGTCAGCAGCCCGACGTCCGGCACTTCGTCTCCCGCGAGGAGCTGAAGAACCTGCTCCAGATGGAGCCGGGCGAGGCGAACGTCACCACGCAGGAGGCGGAGATGATCGACAACATCTTCGACCTCGGGGAAACCACCGTCCGCGAGGTGATGGTCCCCCTCGTCGACGTGGCGATGGTGCCGGAGTTGGCGAGCCCGATGGACGCCGTCGCGCTGATCCGAGAGCGCGGCTTCTCACGCCTGCCGGTGTTTGCGCAGCGCGAGACCAGCATCACCGGCGTGGTGGCGGCGATGGACCTCCTCGCGCGCGGGGCGGCGGCGGCGACCGTGCGCGACCTGATGCGCACGCCCCTCTACGTTCCAGAGCCCAAGCGCATCGATGAGCTCCTCCGCGAGATGCAAAAGAGCCGGGTCCACCTCGCGGTGGTCGTGGACGAATACGGCGGCGCCACCGGCATCGTGACGCTGGAGGACGTGGTCGAGCAGATCGTGGGCGAGATCGAGGACGAGCACGATCGCACGCCCGCGTCCGTCGAGCGTCTTCCCGACGGCAGCTACTGGGTGGCCGCGCGCACCAACATCGACGAGCTGAACGAGGCCCTGGACTGGGCGTTGCCGAAGCACGACTACGAGACGATCGCCGGGCTCGTGCTCTCGACCCTCGGTCGCATCCCGCGCACGGGCGAAGAGTTCCAGGTGCCCGGCCATACCATCACCGTGCTGGAAGCAGACAGCCGACGGGTCATCGCGGTGAAGATCGCCGCGAACCGGCCCGTCCATCCCGAACCGTAAGGAGACCATCGATGCCGAATTCCATGGTGAAGTTCCCTTCGAACGGCGGCACCACCGACGCGTATCTCGCCACACCGGCATCCGGCAAAGGGCCGGGCCTGATCGTCATCCAGGAGTGGTGGGGTCTCGTGGGCCACATCAAGCAGGTGTGCGACCGTTTCGCGGCCGAGGGCTTCACCGCCCTCGCGCCCGACATGTACCACGGGAAGACCGCCGACGAGCCGGACGGCGCCGGGAAGCTCTTCATGGCGCTGAACATCGGCCAGGCCGAGAAAGACCTGAAGGGCGCCGCCTCGTACCTCGCGCAACACTCATCGACGACGAAGCTGGGCGCCGTCGGCTTCTGCATGGGCGGCCAGCTGGCCCTCTTCGCGGGAACGCTCAATCCGTCGATCGGAGCCGTGGTGGACTTCTACGGCATCCACCCGAACGTGAAGCCCGACTACTCCAAGCTTTCCGGCCCGGTCCTCGGTCTCTTCGCGGAAAAGGACGGCTTCGTCGCGCCGGCCACCGCGCGCGCGGTGGACGCCGAGATCAAGAAGGCGGGCAAGCAGTCGGAGATCCACATCTACCCGAACGTCGATCACGCGTTCTTCAACGACGGCAACGCGGCCGCGTACAACAAGGCCGCGGCCGACGACGCGTGGCGCCGCACGCTCGCGTTCTTCCGGACGAATCTGAAGTAGTGCTCGGCGGGGGCCGTCGAGGTCCCCACCCCTACCGCTCCGGCGTTGGATCGAGAGCCACGAGCAGGAACTTCCGGTCGGCCTTCACGACGCGCGTGCCCGCGAGCAGGAAATCGCGCGCGCGCGTCAGGCGCGCGACGTTTTCGGATTCGGGCAAACGGTCGTCCACCAGCGAGGAGTGACGATAGTCGAAGAGCGCGTCGTGGCGCACGAAGACGTGCGTGATGCCGGCGGCACGCGCCCACGCACGGAGCCCGTCGGCGTCCGCGCCCGCCTGGATCGCCACGCGCAGCGTCTGGTCCTCGAAGAGATAGTCGCCGCGGTACGCGCGCTCGAGATGGTAGGTGTCGCGCCGCACGTCGATCAGCCACACACGGGCGCGACTCGGCAGCTCTTCGTTGATGATCCGATAGTAGGGGAAATAGTCGAGGCGCCGCGCGAGGTATTCCGTGCGTGGCTCGGCGCCCAACACCGATAGCATCGGCGCGTCACCGACGAACCACGCCAGCATCACGAGGAGAGCGGCCGCGGCCGGGACGAGCAGTGACGCGCGGAGCCGGCGCGCCGTCGCCGGGTCCGTCGCCAGCGCCGCCGCCGCGCGCACGGCGACGACCGCCGCCAGCGGGAGCGCGGGCAGCAGGTACCGCACGACCTGCCCGGAGGCGGCCCACCACACGAAGAGCGCGCCCGCGACGAGCGCCGTGATGGTCTCATCGCCCACCAGACGTCGCCGCCACGCCGCCCACGCCACGATCGGAACAGCGGCGAGAAACGTGACGCCGAGCACGCTCTCGTAGAGCGTGGGCACCTCGCGCTGCCCCATGAGCGCGACTCGGAACGGCAGCACGAGGAAGCCGAGCAGGTCCTTGTCGCCGCCGAACGCGGCGTTGAAGGACCGAAACATCACGGAGCGCGCGGTGTCCCAGCCGTCCGCGTACGCCGGCCACACGTCGAGGAAGAAGGGAAAGACCGGACTTCCGGTGAGCGCCCACGTGCGCACGTACCACGGCGCGGCGAGGAGCCCGGTCGCGGCCATCGCCGAAACGGCGGCGACGACACCACCACCCGCGCGGCGCGCGCCCAGGAGCGCGATCAGCACGAGCAGCACGAGCGGAAACAGCGCGAGGAGTTTCACGCCGAGGGCAAAACCAAGTGCCAGCGCGAGCGTCGGCAATTCCCGACGAGCGCCAGTCATCCACCAGCGTGCCGCGGCCCGCGTCCCGACCGCGACGTAGAGAGCGAGCGCCAGATCGACGGAGCCGCCCGCCGCGACGTCGTAGGCGACGGGGACCGTGGCGACGAGTGCTGCCGCGATGGCCGCCCACCCGCGGCCGATCCCGCGTTCGGCCACCCAACCGTAGACGAACGCGAGCACCAGCGGGAAGAACGCGAACGTGGTCGCACCGAACGCGACCTCGCCGACGCGAGGGCTGACGACACGCCCGGCGAGCATCGCCCACAGGCCGTTCATCTCGACGCCGAGCGGGAAGTAACTCGGGATGTTCTCGGGATCGACGATGAGCCGCCCGGCCGACGCGAACGCTTTCGGCAGCGCGAGATGGTACTGCAGGGCATCCTTCGCCGTCGGCGGCGCGAGCGCGGCGATGCCGGCCGCGACGACCGCGATGGTGACCAGGGACACCGCGACGCGTGCGGTAGGGGCGCGAGGCGCGGGGGCGGTTCCGCCTCCTGTCCTCGCCGAGGCGGCTGCGGATGTCGGCGGAACCGCCCCCGCGCCTCGCGCCCCTACCGCACGCGTCGCTACCGCCAGGCCCGCCATCGCAACGCCCACGACCAGCATCAGCAGCGCGAGCCACGGGCGATATGCGCCCGCGAGTCCGAGCGCGAACCACACCAGCGACCAGGCGCCGGCACCGAACGCGCACGCGCTGGCGACGGCGCGCGGCGTCGACGCGGTGCGCCCTTCAATCGCGCGAAGGACGAGCGCACCGAGACCGAGCCACGCGACGACCACGAGGGCGGCAACGACGAGACCGGCCGCGCTTTCGGCGAGCGCCGGCACCCGCACAAGACCACGCGCGCGCACGAACCCAGCGATGACCGAGAGGGCCATGTCGGCGCGGAGGAAGTCGGCGCGGTGGAGAAAAAGGAACGCCGCCGCAAGGGCAACCCCGCAGGCGGCGATCAGTCGGACGATGACCCTTGACCGTCCGTGACGGTCACTTGTGACGGCGCGTCCGTTCGGGCTCAGGCGGAGGCGACGGCCGCCTTTTCCTTCTTCTTGCGTCGCGACGGAGCGGCGGCCTCGCCTTTCGGCGGCTTCTCGGCCTTCTTTCCCTTGCCCTTGTCCTCGGCAGCGGGCGTGTCCGTGCGGTCGACGAGCTCGAGGAACACCATCGCCGCGGCGTCGCCGGGACGCGGGCCGACGTGGATGATCCGCGTGTAGCCGCCGTGGCGATCGGTGAAGCGCGCGGCGATCGTGTCGAACAGCCGTGAAACCACCTTCGCGTCCGGTACCATCGCAAGCACCTGGCGGCGCGCATGCAGGCTTTCACGCTTGGCGAGCGTCACCATCTCGTCGGCGGTGCCGCGGATCGCCTTGGCCTTCGCCTCCGTCGTGAAAATTCGCTCGTGACGGAACAGGGCGACGAGCAGGTTCCGGAACAGGGCGAGGCGATGGTCGCTGCGCCGGCCGAGCTTGTAGCCGTCCTTACGGTGCCTCATTTCGTGGCCGCTCCCCGCTCGAGCGCGCCGAGCACGTTCGGATCGATCCGCATGCCGAGCGAGAGCCCCAGGCCGGCCAGGGCCGCCTTGATCTCGTCGATGGTCTTTTCGCCGAGGTTCTTCACGTCGACGAGGTCGGCTTCCGTCTTCTGCGCGAGGTCGGCGACGAGCGTGATGTCGGCCGCTTTGAGGGCGTTCACCGCCCGCGCGGGCAGCGCGAGCTCTTCCAGGCTCTTGCCGAGCGCGTCGCGGAGATACGCGCCGTCGGCGTCGGCGTCGGCCTCGTCGTCGGGCGGCGCGTTCCGCAGCGGCGAGAAGTGCTCACGCAGGAACGTGGCCGTGCGCTCGAGCGCCTCCTCCGGACTGACGGCGCCGTTGGTCCAGATCTCCACCACGAGCTTCTCGTAGTCGGTGATCTTGCCGAGACGCGACATCTCCACGTTGTAGGCGACGCGCGTGATCGGCGAGTACGCCGAGTCGAGGCCGATGGCCCCGGCCGGCAGGCCGGTCTTGCGATCGGCCGACTCGTAACCACGGCCGATGCCAACGCCGATCTCCATCGAGACGCGTCCGCTCTCGAGCGTGAACAGATGCGCCTCGGGATTGATGACCTCGAGATCCGTCTCCGGCACGTCGGCGCCGGTCACCACGCGCGGTCCGGACACGTCGACGCGCACCGTGCGCGGCTCGCCTGCCGGCACCTGAATCGCGAGCTTCTTCAGGTTCAGGAGCACGTCGACCGTGCTCTCCTTCACGCCGGGGATCGGTTGGTCGGCGCTCCGCACCCCGTCGATCTTCACCCAGGCGACCGCCGCGCCCGGCACGATGGCGAGCAACGTCCGCCGCAACGAGTGGCCGACGGTCAGGGCGTAGCCCTTTTCGAACGGCTCCGCGACGAGGCGCCCGTAACGCTCGCTCGCGATCTCCCACTCGACCTTCTTCGGCTTTTGGAACGGAATCCGTGGCATGGTCCCTCGTTCTACTTGCTGTAGAGCTCGACGATGAGCTGTTCGGTGACCGGGATCTGAATGTCTTCGCGCAACGGCAGGCTCCGGACGACCCCGCGACGGCCGGCGAGATCGAGATCGAGCCACTGCGGCACCTGCCCGCGCCCCGCGTTCGCGTTGTCCTCGACGCGCGTCTGGTGCTTGGAGGTGGAGCGCAGCTGCACGGCGTCGCCCACCTTCACCAGGAAAGAAGGTACGGACACCTTGCGGGTGTTCACGGCAAAGTGTCCATGCGCGACCATCTGGCGCGACTCGCGACGTGAGGCCGCGAAGCCGAGACGGTACACGACATTGTCGAGACGTAGCTCCAGCAGACGCAGGAGGTTCTCGCCGGTGACACCCTTCTCACGCTCGGCCGCATGGAAGTAGCGGCGGAACTGGCCCTCGAGCACGCCGTAGATCCGCTTGGCCTTCTGCTTCTCACGGAGCTGGACGCCATAGGGCGTCAGCTTGCCGCGGGTCAGGCCGTGCATGCCCGGCGGATAGTTGCGGCGCTCGATCGCGCACTTGTCGGTGAAGCAGCGGGCACCCTTCAGGAAGAGCTTCATGCCCTCGCGGCGGCACAGGCGGCATTTCGCGTCGGTATATCGCGCCACGGCGGGCCCCTACACCCGCCGCCGCTTGGGCGGGCGGCAGCCGTCGTGCGGGATCGGCGTGACGTCACGAATAGCGGTGATCTCGAGGCCCACGGCCTGCAGCGAGCGGATGGCCGCCTCGCGGCCGGCGCCCGGCCCCTTCACGAACACCTCGACCTGTTTGAGACCGAACTCCATCGCCTTGCGGGCGGCGATCTCCGCCGCCGTCTGGGCCGCGAAGGGCGTGCTCTTGCGCGAGCCCTTGAAGCCCGCGCTGCCCGCGCTCGACCAGGACACGACGTTGCCGGTCTTGTCGGTAAGGGTCACGATCGTATTGTTGAAGGACGCCTGCACGTGGGCGACGCCGACGCGGACTTCGCGATGCTCGCGACGCTTGCCGCCCTTCTTCTTGGGTGCCGCTTTTTCTTTTTCTTTCTCGTCTGCCATCGAAACGTCTCCTAAGCCTTCTTGGGCGCCGCGGGTGCCGCGGGCGCCGCCGCCGCCGCTGCGGTGGGCTTCTTCTTGACCATCACGCCGCGTGTCTTGCCCTTACGCGTGCGGGCATTCGTATGGGTGCGCTGCCCGCGCACGGGCAGGCCCTTGCGGTGCCGGATGCCGCGGTACGACCCGATGTCCATGAGGCGCTTGACGTTCATCGAGATGTCGCGCCGAAGGTCGCCCTCGACCTTCAGCTCGCGCTCGATCATGTCGCGGATGCGCGCCGTTTCCGCGTCGTCCCACGCCTTCACCCGCTTGTTGGCATCCACGCGCGCTTCGCTGAGGACCCGGAGCGCGGTCGTCCGGCCGACGCCGTAGATGTACTGCAGCGCCACTTCACCACGCTTGTCTCTGGGAAGATCGACTCCCGCCAGTCGCGCCATGTTCCGTCTCCGTCCTATCCTTGACGCTGTTTGTGCCGAGGGTTCTTGCAGATGACGCGGATCACGCGGTTGCGCCGCACGATCTTGCAGTTCTCACAGCGCGCCTTGACGCTCGGTCTGACTTTCATGGTCGTGTCCTTGGACATGGGGGCCACACAACTGAAGGACCCCCAATCCCCTCATTTGAACCGGTATGTGATGCGACCTCGCGTGAGGTCGTACGGCGACAACTCCACCTTCACGCGGTCCCCCGGGAGGATGCGGATGAAATGCATGCGCATCTTGCCGCTCACGTGAGCCAGCACGCGGTGGCCGTTCTCGAGCTCCACCCGGAACATCGCGTTCGGCAGCGGCTCCACCACGGTGCCTTCCACCTCGATCGCGTCTTCTTTCGGCATCGCGCTCAGGTCACCTGGGCCGCGCGCCCACTCCTGCTCGTGAGCACCTCGGGACCGTCGTCAGTGACCGCAATGGTGTGCTCGAAGTGTGCCGCGAGACTGCCGTCCTTCGTCACCGCCGTCCAGCCGTCGTCGAGGATCTTCACGTCGTAACTGCCCATGGTCACCATCGGCTCGACGGCGATCACCATGCCTGGCTTGAGCTGCGGCCCGCGCCCGGGCTCACCGAAGTTCGGGACCTGCGGCTCCTCGTGAAGCGCACGGCCGATGCCGTGCCCCACAAAAGTACGCACGACCCCAAAGCCGTGCGGCTCGACGTGCTGCTGCACGGCGTGAGAGACATCCGACAGGCGCCGGCCGGGCCGGCATTCGGCGATCGCCCTTTCCAGGCTCTCCCGGGTGACGTCGAGCAGCTCCTGCACGCGGGGCGGGATGTCTCCGAGGGCCAGCGTCACCGCACAGTCGGCGAAGTACCCCTCCACGATACACCCGAGATCGAACCCGACGATGTCTCCCTCCTTCATGCGCCGGTGCGCCGAAGGGATCCCGTGCACGACTTCCTCGTTGATCGAGATGCACGCGGTGGCGGGGAAGCCGCGATAGCCCTTGAACGCCGGTACGGCGCCGCGCGCACGAATAAAGGCTTCCACCTCTTCATCGACCTCGAGCGTCGACATGCCGCCCTTCACGAAGCCGCGGAGCATCTCCACGACGTCGGCGAGGATGTGACCGCCGCGGCGCATGAGCCCGATCTCGCGCTCCGATTTGAGCACGATCACCGCGGGATTCCCGCCGCCTCGCGGAGGGCCTGGCGGATCTTCTC
>JBGOTH010000070.1:0-10218 GCA_041476345.1 Methylomirabilia bacterium | reverse complement strand
GCAGGACACGTTCGGCTACGTCTCGCTCGAGGTCGAGGAATACGTGGCCTCGCTGTTCGCGCTGAGCCCCGCGCACGTGCACGAGGTCGTGACCTTCTACACGCTCTATTTTCAGCAGCCGAAGGGCCGGCACGTCGTCGCCGTGTGCCACAACCTCTCCTGCTACCTCGCGGGCGCGCGGCCGATCCTGGCCCATATCCAGACGCGGCTCGGGATCGAAGCGGGGCAGACGACGGACGACGGCCGCATCACGCTGCAGTCCGTCGAGTGCCTCTGCGCCTGCGAGGCGGCGCCGATGATGCAAGTCGACGATCGCTACGAGCTCGACCTCACGCCGGACAAGGTCGACCACATCCTCGAAGGCCTCCGGTGAGCGAGAAGATCCTCACGCGGAACTTCGACCGCCCGGACGGACACTCGCTCGCCGTCTACCGCGAGACGGGGGGCTACGCGGCGCTGGAGAAGGCTCGCGCGATGGAGCCGGCCGCGATCGTCGACGAGATCAAGAAGTCGAACCTCCGCGGTCTCGGCGGCGCCGGCTTCCCCACCGGGATGAAGTGGTCCTTCATCCCCAAGGATCACCAGGGCCCCGTCTATCTCGTCATCAACGCCGACGAAGGCGAGCCGGGCACGTTCAAGGACCGCTACCTGCTCGAGCGCGATCCGCATGCGCTCATCGAAGGCATGATCATCGCGGCGCGCGCCATCCGCGCCGCGCTCGGCTTCGTCTACATCCGCGGCGAGTACGTGGAGCCGTGGCGCCGCTTCTCGGCCGCGGTGCGCGAAGCGTACGACGCCGGCTATCTCGGTACCGGCTTCGACATCGTGGTGCACCGTGGCGCGGGTGCCTACATCTGCGGAGAAGAGACCGGCCTCATCTCGTCGCTGGAAGGCAAGAAGGGCTGGCCGAAGGTGAAGCCGCCGTTCCCGGCGATCAAGGGCGCGTTCGGCGCGCCGACGATCGTCAACAACGTGGAGACGATCGCCTGCGTGCCGCACATCATCAATCGCGGCGCGGCGTGGTTCGCCTCCCTCGGCAGCAAGACGCAGGGCGGCACCCGCCTCTACTCGGTCTCGGGGCGCGTGAATCGTCCGGGCGTGTACGAGGAGTCGTGCTCGATCACGCTGCGCGAGCTGATCGAGCGTGCGGGCGGCGTCTCCGGCAGCGGCCGGCTCAAGGGGGTCGTGCCGGGCGGGTCGTCCGCGCCGATCCTCGCCGCGCACGAGATCGACGTCGTCATGGACGTCGACGGCTTGCGCAACGCCGGCACCATGGCCGGCTCGGCCGGCGTGATCGTCTTCGACGACACCGTGTCCGTGCCCGAGGCGCTCATGGTGGTGGCGCGCTTCTACGCGCACGAGAGCTGCGGGCAGTGCACGCCGTGCCGCGAATCGACGGGGTGGATCTACAAGATGTGCCACCGCATCGTCGACGGCCACGGACGCAAGGACGATCTCGACACGATCCTCGACGTCGCGAAGCGCGGCGCCGGCACGACGATCTGCGCGTTCTACGACGGCGCCGTCGGCCCCTACATCTCCTACATCGAGAAGTACCGGAGCGAGTTCGAGGCGCTATGCCGAAGCTGACCATCGACGGCCAGGAGATCGAGGTCCCGGCGGGGACGAATCTCATCGAGGCCGCCAAGCGCCTCGGGATCGAGATCCCGCACTACTGCTACCATCCGGCGCTCTCGATCGCGGGCCAGTGCCGGCTGTGCATGGTGGACATCGAGAAGACGCCGCGCCCGACCATCGCCTGCAACACGCAGGCGGCCGACAACATGGTCGTGCACACGCAGACCGACCGGATCAAGGAGACGCGGCGGTCGATCATGGAGTTCCACCTGATCAACCACCCGCTCGACTGTCCGGTGTGCGACCAGGCGGGCGAGTGCTGGCTTCAGATCTATTACATGCAGCACGGGCTCTACGAGTCGCGCATGACGGACGAGAAGGTCCACAAGCCGAAGGCCGTGCCGCTCGGGCCCCACGTCATGCTGGACGCGGAGCGCTGCATCCTCTGCTCGCGCTGCGTCCGGTTCTGCGACGAGGTCACGCACACGGGCGAGCTCGGGATCTTCCATCGCGGCGACCACTCGGAGATCGGCCTCTTCCCGGGCCACGATCTGACGAACAAGTACTCGGGCAACGTCGTCGACATCTGCCCCGTGGGCGCGCTCACGGATCGCGACTTCCGCTTCCAGGTGCGTGTCTGGTATCTGGAGACGACGAAATCCGTGTGCCCGGGCTGCGCGCGCGGCTGCAACATCGACGTGCACGTGAACCGTCGCCGCCCGCACCACGCGGAGGGCCGTCGCGTCGCGCGGCTCAAGCCGCGCTTCAACGACGCCGTGAACCGCTGGTGGCTGTGCGACGCAGGCCGTCACGGGTACGGCTTCGTCGACGCCTCGAGCCGGATCGTGGTGCCGGTGCTGCGCCGGGGCGCCGACACGCGTGAGCTGGCCGGGGCGGAGGCGCTGACGGCCCTCACGGAGCGAGTCGCGGGCGTGCCCGGCGCCGAGACGGCGATCATCGCGTCGCCGAAGATGGCAAACGAAGATCTCTGGGCACTCCAGACGCTCGCGCACGCGCGCGGCATCGCGCAGGTCGGGTTCCGCGTGCCGCCCCGCGCGCCGGGTGACGAGGACGCGTTCCTCATTCGGGCCGACAAGAGCCCCAACACGCGCGGCGCGGAGCTGATGGGCCTCGACGGCGACGTCGGTGCGATGCTCGCCGCCGCGCGCGCGCGCCGCGTGCGATGCCTGGTCGTCTTCGAGCACGATCTGTTCGACAGCGCGCTGGCCGAGGCGGACGTCCGCGGCGCGCTGGACGCGGTCGAGACGCTGATCTTCATCGGCACCAACGCGAATGCCACGAGCGCCCGCGCCCACCTCGTGCTCCCCGCGGCGGCGTGGGTGGAGCGCGACGGCACCTTCACCAACTTCGAAGGGCGCGTTCAGCGCTTCCGGCCGGCGCTCGCCCCGCTCGGCGAGTCGCGCCCGGCGTGGGAGCTGATCGGCCGCGCGCTCGAAGCGCTCGGGAATCCTGCGAGCGCCACGCGCGCCGAGCACTGGTTCCTGGCCCTCGCCGCGGCGGTGCCGGCGTTCGGCGGCATGACCTATCAATCGCTCGGCGACCACGGCGCGATGGCGGGACGGGCGGGACCCGCGTGAGCACCGTCGCGGATCTCGGCATCGCGTTCGGCCGCGTGACCTTCGTGATGATGTTCGTCCTCAACACCGCCGCCATCCTCGGCTGGGTCGAGCGCAAACAGTCCGCGATCATGCAGGACAGGATCGGCGCCAACCGCGCCTCCATCTTCGGGTTCCGGGCGATGGGGCTGTTCCATCCGCTCGCCGACACGCTGAAGATGCTCACGAAGGAAGACTTCCGGCCCGCGGGCGCCGACCGCCTCCTCTTCAGCCTGGCGCCGTTCGTGTCGGTGCTCTTCGCGCTGACCGCCTTCGCGTCGATTCCCTTCGGCGACACGCTCCGTATCGGCGACCGCGTGATCCCGCTGCAGGCCGTCACGCTCGACGTCGGCGTGCTCTACGTCTTCGCCATGCTCTCGCTCGGCGTCTACGGGGTGATGATGGCGGGCTGGTCGAGCGGCAACAACTTCGCGCTCCTCGGCGGGCAGCGCGCAGCGGCGCTCATGATCTCGGCGGAGATCGCCATCGGCGCGTCGATCATGGGCATCGTCATGATCTACGGCTCCCTGAACATGATGGACATCGTGCGCGGGCAGGGCGAGCTCCTCTGGGGCTGGCTGCCCAAGTGGGGCATCGTCACCCAACCGCTCGCGTTCATCCTCTTCGTCACCGCCGGCATCGCGACGACCAAGCGGATTCCGTTCGACCTGCCGGAGAGCGAGTCGGAGATCATCGGCTACAACGTCGAGTACAGCGGGATGAAGTTCGGCATGTTCCTCATGACCGACATGGTGGAGACGACCGTGATCGCGGGGATGTGCACGTCGCTCTTCCTGGGCGGCTGGCAGGTGCCGTTCCTCTTCTCCGACGGCTTTCACGTCCCCGGCGGGGCGCTCCTCGCGGTGCCGTCCCTCGTGGTGACCCTGATGCAGGTCGGGTCGTTCGTCACCAAGGTCGCCGTGATGATCTTCGTCCTCATGCTCATCCGCTGGACGCTCCCGCGATTCCGCTACGATCAGGCCATGCGTCTGGGATGGCTGGGCCTCTTTCCGCTCTCGGTGCTGAACATCGTTCTCACCGGCGCCGTGCTGCTGGCGTGGGGGGCGCGGTGAATCTCGGCCAGCGCTTCTACCTGCGCGAGGTGCTGAGCGGGCTCGGGCTCACGGCCGGGCATTTTTTCCGGAACATGACCAAGCACATCGCGCACAGCCTCGGCCGCAAGGACGCGCACGGCGCCGTGACCATCCAGTATCCCGAGGAGCATCGGGCGTACTCGCCGCGGTTGCGCACCTTGCATCGGCTCGTGCGCCGCGAGGACGGATCGCCGCGCTGCGTGGCGTGCATGATGTGCGAGACGGTGTGCCCGGCGCACTGCATCTACATCGTCGCGGACGAGCATCCCAACCCCGAGATCGAGAAGATGCCGCGGCGGTTCGACATCGATCTCGGCAAGTGCGTGTTCTGCGGCTATTGCGTGGAGGCCTGTCCCGAGGATGCCATCCGCATGGACACCGGCATCCTCGAGTTCTCGGCCTACGACCGCCTGTCGATGATCTACACGAAGGAAACGCTGCTCGCGCTGGAGCCCGCGGGCGCCGACGGCCGGCCGCAGTCGCCCATTCCGATCGCTGCGCGGCGGCACGCCTGATGGGGACGCTGGCCTTCGTCGTGGTGGCCGCCCTCGCGGTGGCGTCGGCACTCGCCCTGATTCTCAAGAAGAACCCGATCCACGGCGCGCTCTTCCTCGTGGTGAACCTCGGCTGCGTCGCGGTGCTGTACCTCATGCTCGGGGCGGAGTTCCTCGCCGCCGCTCAGGTGATCGTCTACGCCGGCGCCATCATGGTGCTCTTCGTCTTCGCGATCATGGTCCTGATCCCCGGCAAGGAGGAGACCGGCTCTGACCCGCGGCGGTCGACCCGGCTGCTCGCGCTGCCGATCGGTGCGCTCCTCTTCGTCCAGCTGGCGGCGATCCTGGTCACTCGACGGAGCGGCCCCGAGGTCGCTCCGGTGGGCGGGGGCGTCGAATCGCTCGGCCGCCTGCTCTTCACCGACTACCTGTTTCCGTTCGAGCTGACGTCGGTGGTGCTCCTGGCGGCCATGGTCGGGGTCCTGGTTCTCGCGCGCCGGAGGCCGTCATGATTCCCGAGACCTGGTACACGGGGCTCTCGGCCGTGCTGTTCTCGATCGGCGTGATCGGCGTGGTGATCCGGCGCAACCCGCTCGTGATCTTCATGTCGATCGAGCTGATGCTGAACGCGGGGAACCTGGCGCTGGTGGCCTTCGGGCGCCGCTACGGCAGCGCGGACGGGCAGGTGCTCGTCTTCTTCGTCATGGCGGTGGCGGCGGCGGAAGTCGCGGTGGGCCTGGCGATCATCGTCGCGATCTTCCGGGTGCGCCGCCGATTGTCGGTGGATGACCTGAGCCTCATGCGATGGTAGGACGGAGGTAGGAGTCACACCCATGGCCACGAGCACGTCAACCAACATCGGTGTCGACGAGGACACCGCGAAGCGGCTGCTGCACCAGATGATGCTGATCCGGCGCTTCGAGGAAAAGGCGGCGGAGAACTACGCCCTCGGCAACATCGGCGGGTTCCTCCACCTGTCCATCGGCGAGGAAGCGGTGGCGGTCGGCGTGACGTCGATGCTGCGCCCCGACGACTACGTCATCTCCACGTATCGCGAGCACGGTCACTGCCTGGCGAAGGGCTCCGATCCCAAGCGGATGATGGCCGAGCTGTTCGGCCGGCGGGACGGATTGTCGAAGGGCAAGGGCGGCTCGATGCACCTGTTCGACAAGAGCGTGAACTTCCTGGGCGGCCACGCGATCGTGGGCTCGCATCTGCCGGTGGCGGCGGGCGTGGGGTTCGCGATCAAGTACCAGGGGGGCGACCAGGTGTGCGTGTGCTACTTCGGCGACGGCGCGGTGGCCGAGGGCGAGTTCCACGAGTCGCTGAACCTCGTGTCCCTCTGGAAGCTGCCGGTCATCTACATCTGCGAGAACAACCGCTACGCCATGGGCACCTCCCTCGAGCGCGCGCTCGCCGAGACCGAGATCTACAAGTTCGGGCAGGCGTACAAGATACCGAGCGAGCCGATGGACGGCATGGACGTCCTCGCGGTGCGAGAGGCGACGGGGCGCGCGATCGAGCGCGCGCGGACGAACAAGACGCCGGTGTTGCTCGAGGCTCGCACCTACCGGTTCCGCGGACACTCCATGCGCGATCCGGCGGGCGCCGTGTACCGCACCAAGGACGAGGTCGAGCACGAGAAGCTCCGCGATCCGATCCTCCTCTTCCGCGAGCGCGTCCTCGGCGCCGGCACCGTGAGCGTCGCCGACGTGCAAGGGATCGAGAAAGACGTCAACGACCTCGTGGACGAGGCCGTCGCCTTCGCGGATGCCTCGCCGGAGCCGCCGTCCGAGTGGCTCTTCACCGACATCTACCGGGACTGACGGCGATGGCGGTGATGACCTACCGGGACGCGCTCAACCTGGCCCTCCGCGAGGAGATGCAGCGCGATCCGCGCGTGTTCGTGATCGGTGAAGAGGTCGGCCTCTACGAGGGCGCGTACAAGGTGACGCAAGGGCTCTTGAAGGAATTCGGTCCGCGGCGGGTCGTCGACACGCCGATCGCGGAATCCGGGTTCACGGGCGTCGGCATCGGCGCCGCCATGGTCGGGCTCCGGCCCGTGATCGAGATGATGACGTTCAACTTCGCGCTGCTGGCGCTCGATCAGATCGTGAACACCGCGGCGAAGATGAACTACATGTCGGGCGGCCAGTACAACATTCCCATCGTCGTCCGCGGCCCGGGCGGGCCGGCGCATCAGCTCGCCGCGCAGCACTCGCAGTCCATGGAGGTGTACTTCTATCACGTGCCCGGCCTGAAGGTCGTGCGCCCCTCGACGCCGGCCGACGCCAAGGGCCTCCTGAAGTCCGCCATCCGCGACGACAACCCGGTGATCTTCATCGAGTCCGAGACGCTCTACGCGATCAAGGGGGAAGTCCCCGAGGACCCCGACTTCACGATTCCGCTCGGTCAGGCCGTCGTCCGACGCGAGGGCACGGACGTCACCGTCGTCGCCTACATGGGCATGATGTATCGCGCGCTGGAGGCCGCCGAGGCGCTCGACAAGGAGGGCATCTCCGTCGAGGTCGTCGACCCGCGCACGCTGCGCCCGATGGACACCGAGACGATCATCGGCTCCGTGCGCAAGACGCACCGTGCGGTCGTCGTCGAGGCGGGCGCGGGATTCGCCGGGATGGGCTCCGAGATCGCGGCGTTCATCACGGAGCAGGCCTTCGACGATCTCGACGCGCCCGTCGACCGGGTGACCGGCGCCAATGCGCCGATGCCGTACGCGCGGAATCTCGAGAAGCTGAAGACGCCCACGAAGGAGAAGATCATCGACGCCGTCCGCAGGGTCTGCAACGCGAACGGGAGCTGAGCCATGGCCCTGAGCAAGGTCGTCATGCCGAAGCTGTCGGAAGCGATGGAGACCGGCAAGCTCATCAAGTGGCTCAAGAAAGAGGGCGACCGCGTCAACGCCGGCGACATCCTGGCGGAGGTGGAGACCGACAAGGCGGATGTCGAGATGGAGGCGTTCGGCGCGGGCGTGCTGCGGAAGATCCTGGTGAAGGAAGGTGACAGCGCGCCCGTCGGTAGCTTGATCGCCGTCATCGCGGAGCCCAGCGAGGATATTTCCGCGCTCGTCGCGGGCGCGGCGAGCGTCGCGAAACCCGAGCCGTCGGCGCGTCCTGCCGGTGTGACCGCGTCGGCGAATGTTGGTACACCCGAGCGGGCGGGCGAAGCCCGGGTGCCCGTGAGTTCAACGTCGCCCGTCGTGGTCGCGCAAAGCACGGCACCCGAGCGGGCGGGCGAAGCCCGGGTGCCCGCGAGTCCAATGACCCGCGTCAAAGCATCGCCGCTCGCGCGCAAGGTCGCCGCGCAGTCCGGCGTCGATCTCCACATCGTGCGCGGTACCGGCCCCGGAGGCCGCATCGTGCGCAAGGATGTCGAGGCCGCCACGCGTGCCGGCGGGGCGCCGGTCCGGGTGCGGGCGCCGTCGAATCTGCCGGAGTACGAAGACCTGCCGCTCTCACAGATGCGCGCCGTCATCGCCAAGCGGATGCCGCTCTCGAAGGGGCCGGTGCCGCACTTCTACGTCTCGAGCGAGGTGGCGATGGACCGCGCCTGGGACCTCCGCGAGCGGCTCAACGCCATCGAGGGCCGGCCGAAGATCTCCGTCAACGACTTCGTGGTGTGCGCGTGCGCGCAGGCCCTGCTGCAACACCCGGGCGTCAACGCCTCCTTCCAGGGCGACGCCATCCGCGTGTTCCATCGCGCCCACATCGGGATCGCGGTCGCGCTCGACGAGGGGCTCATCACGCCGGTGCTGCGCGACTGCCACGCCAAGACCCTGAACGCGATCGCCGTCGACTCGCGCGACCTCACCGAGCGGGCGCGCACGCGCAAGCTGAAAGCGCAGGAGCTGTCGGGCGCGACGTTCTCGATCTCGAACCTCGGGATGTTCGACGTGACCGAGTTCTCCGCGATCATCAACCCGCCCGAGGGCGCCATCCTCGCGGTGGGGACGGTGCGACGCGTGCCTGTCGTCACCGACGACGGGCTCGGCGTGGGCCGGCGGATGATGCTGACGCTCTCGTGCGACCACCGCGTGATGGACGGCGCGATGGGCGCGCGCTTCCTGCAGGACGTCAAGCGTCTCCTCGAAGAGCCGCTGCGTCTCTTGGTCTAGGCGCGGCGATGGCGCCGCACACGTTCGACGTCGTCGTCGTCGGCACCGGGCCCGGCGGATACGTCTCGGCGATCCGGTGCGCGCAGCTCGGCCTCTCCGTCGCTGCGGTCGAGGACGATCGCCCCGGCGGCGTGTGTCTCAATTGGGGCTGCATCCCGACCAAGGCGCTTCTCCGTAACGCGGAAGTCGTGCAGCTCTTCCACCGTGCCGAGGAGTTCGGCATCACGCTGTCGGGCTTCCAGGCGGACTATGCCGAGGCCATCAAGCGCAGCCGGCGCGTGGCCGACCGCATGGCGAAGGGGGTGGAGTTCCTCTTCAAGAAGAACAAGATCACGCTCGTGCCGGGACGCGGGGTGCTGCGCTCCGCCCACACGGTCGAGGTGACGGGCGCCTCGGGCACGACGACGCTGGAAGGGCGCGCGGTCATCCTCGCGACCGGATCCGAGCCGCGTTCGCTGCCGGGCATCGCGATCGACGAGGAGCGCGTGATCTCCTCGAACGGCGCCGTGCGAAACGAGCGGCGCCCGGCGTCGCTGGTGATCATCGGGGCGGGGGCCGTGGGCGTCGAGTTCGCCGACATCTTCAACGCGTACGGCACCGCGGTGACGCTGCTCGAAGCGCTTCCACGCATCGTGCCGATCGAGGACGAAGAAGTCTCCGCACAGCTTGCGCGCATCCTCGCGCGCCGCCAGATCGAGGTGAAGACCGGTGTCACGGTGAAGGCGGTCGCGCCGTCGTCATCCGGCGTTCGCGTGACGACCGACGCGGGGACGATCGACGCCGAGCAGGTGCTCATGGCGGTCGGGCGCGCGGCGCGCGTGAAGGACGTCGGGCTCGACGCGCTCGGCGTCGCGATGGAGCGGAACTTCGTGAAGGTGTCGCCCATGATGGAAACGTCGGTGAAGGGCGTCTACGCGATCGGTGACATGGCCGGCGCCCCGCTGCTCGCCCACAAGGCGATGGCGGAGGGCGTGGTCGCCGCCGAAGCGATCGCCGGCAAGAATCCGCACCCGGTCGACTACGCCAACGTGCCCTCCTGCACGTACTGCCGTCCCCAGGTCGCGTCGATCGGTCTCACCGAAGCGAAGGCGAAGGAGAACGGCCGCGGGGTGACCGTCGGCAAGTTCCCGTTCACGGCGAGCGGCAAGGCGGTCGCGCTCGGGGAGACGGACGGCTTCGTCAAGGTCGTCGCCGACAAGGCGACGGGCGAGATCCTCGGCGTCCACATCCTCGGGCCCGAGGCGACCGAGATCATCCACGAGTTCGCGGTCGGGCGAACGCTCGAAGCGACGCTCGAGGAGATC
>JBGOTH010000069.1:0-10239 GCA_041476345.1 Methylomirabilia bacterium | reverse complement strand
GTTCACGAAGCGTGTGCCGGGCGCGCGGCTTCAGATGGTGGACGGCGCCGCGCACGCGCCGCATCTCGAGCAGCCGGACGTCGTGGCGCGCATGATCCGAGAGTTCGCCGTCGCGCGGCCGGCGTTCTAGGCGAACAGCTCGTCGACGCTGATCGTGACGTCGGGGAACGCGAGCGAGGCGATCGTGCCGCCGCGTCCCACCTGGGTCGCGTTCGCGTACGCCTCGCCCGGCGGCGCACGGAACACCTCCACGCGGTTGTGTCTCACGTCGATCAGCCAATATTCCGCAATGTGCGCGCGCGCGTAGAGCCGCGCTTTCACGATGCGATCGAAGCGCGCCGTCGTGTCCGCGACCTCGATCGCGAGCAGCACGTCCTCCGGCGTTGGATGATCTCGCCGTCGATCAGCTCGACGCGTCTTTCGGGGCCGAAGATCCCAGCCTCGGCCATCTGGTGATACTCGTCCACCGTGAACAATCGGCGGGGACGTTCCACGTCTTGAATCGCCATCGCGAAGCCCTCATGGCCCATCGTCGGGCGTCTCGCGTGCCTTCAGAAGTTCCGCAAAGGATACGCCCGGCCCCACAAACCGGACAGGGGAATCCCGCGTCGGCGCGCGATAATACGACGTCGCGCCAGCCGGGGAGAGACCGGCTCGCCGAAGCTGAATGAACGAAGCCGACACGTGTCGCAAGCAGGTCGTCCCGCGGCTTCTGGCCGCGGGCTGGGACGAGGAGCCGCAGTCGATCGCCGAGCAGCGGACGGTTTCGGGGGCGGCCTGTTTGCAAAGCCGCCGGTCACGGGCGTAGAGACAACCTACAGGCGGTTCAACCGGCTTTACGCGGGCCCTGTGGTCCTGAGCCAAGTAAGGGGTGGGAAGGCGCAGTCGCCACTTGCCCGAAAGAACTGTCCGGCTGGTTCGTCTCTCCCGAGTACCGTACCTTGCGATGCGTACCGGGCGAGGCGCTGCCGGGCTATATGGCTTCGCTGATGCGGGCCGAGTGGTTCTGGAGCAAGTTGGGCGACGCTACCCGAGGAGTTGGTGCTCGCCGAGAGCGTACGCGTCCCGAGCAATTCCTGGAGATCGAGCTCTCGATGCCCGACGTGAACCAGCAAGGGCGGAGCGAACCTCTACTTGCAGAAATGTACGCGCTGAAGCGCGTACAGGTCACGCGCGAGGCCGAGCTTGACTTCCTGCTCGACGCCATCCTCGACCGTGCCTTCAAGGGGTCGGTAGGGTGAAGTTCACCGAATACTTCCAGGGAGTCCATGTGCGCCCGGATCGTGCGATGATTCGCTTGGAGTGGATCGAGTACGCAATCCAACACCCGATGAGGGAAATGATTCAGGCTGACGGTCGCATCCGCCGATGGGCTCGCGTCGATGAGATGGGCGGGAGGTACCTGCGGGTGATCTTGCTGGCCGATGGAGAGACTGTGCACAACGCCTTTTTTGATCGTTCGTTTGAGCCATGAAGATCAAATATTTCCGTGACACGGATACGCTCTACATCGAACTCAAGGCCGGGGACATCGCCGAGACTCGCGACCTGGACGAGAACACGCAGCTTGATGTCGATCGCGCCGGCAACATTCGAGCAATCACGATCGAGCACGCTAAGGATCGAGCGGACATTCTTCACTTCACGTACGAGCAAGTCGGGGCCTGACGGTTCGCTGCGGCCCTGCGTAGCGACCCCGGGCCGTATAATCGTCGCGTGAACCCCGACGACCTCGATCGTATCGCCCGCGCACACGGCATCCGCCTGCTGCTCCAGTTCGGATCGACCGTCACGGGGCTCGTCCACGCGAAGAGCGACGTCGACGTTGCCGTGCTGCTGGAGCGCTCGCGCCAGACGCCCGGCGAGCGTGGTGCGATGGTTCACGACCTCCAAGTGCTTTTCCCCGATCGGGAGCTCGATCTCGCGATCCTGAACCACGCCGGTCCGCTGTTCCTCAAGCAGGTCATGGACACGGCCGGGTTACCCGCCGTGAGCGGGTTCCGGTAACGCATGGGCGAGACCCGCGTCGACCTGCTGCACCTTCTCGAAGACCTGCGCGACGCGTATCCCGGAGCCACCGAAGAGACGATCCTCACCGAGATCGTCGCCAACGCGCTCGACTCCGGCGCCTCCACGATTACCATCGCTGTCGATCCGGCCTCGCCCGCTCTCACCATCGTGGACGACGGCGTCGGCATGCGGCGGCAGGAGCTGGCCCGCTATCACGACATCGCGTCGAGCACGAAAGCGCGGGGCGCGGGCATCGGCTTCGCGGGCGTGGGGATCAAGATCGCGTTGCTCGTGTGCGCGGAGGTGGTGACCGAAACCCGCCGCGGCAAGCACCACGTCGCCTCCGCGTGGCGGCTCGGGTCCCGGCACAAGGCGCCGTGGCGATGGATCCCGCCCGCGGGGCTCGTGGCGATGCGCGGCACCGCCGTACGCTTGATCCCGACGAACCCACTCTCGCCGCTCCTCGATCCCGGGTTCGTCGAGGGCGCGCTGCGCCGCAACTTCGAATCGCTCTTCGACGGAGCGCTCGGCGAGATCCTGAGCGAGCACTACCGCCACGGGGTCGCGTTCGTCCTCAACGGGCACGCGCTCGTCGGCGAGAGCCGCCGCGCGCAGGAGACGGCGCCGATCGCCGTTCGCATGGGCCGCAAGCGCAAGCCCGCGGCCACCGGCTATCTGTTCCGCGCCGCGGCGCCGCTTCCCGAGGATCTCGCCGGGATTGCGGTCAGCACGTTCGGCAAAGTGATCAAGCGCGGCTGGGACTGGCTGGGTCTCGCTCCCGCGACGCCTGATCGGATCGGCGGCCTCATCGAGGTGCCGGGCCTCGCCGAGTGCCTGACGCTGAACAAGGCCGATTTCATCCGCGCGGGCGCGCGCGGGGCGACGTACCTCGCGTATCGCAAGGCGATCCAGGAAGCGGTGTCGCACCAGCTCGCGCAATGGGGGCAGGGCGGCGAGCCCGAGGAGCGCGCGCGCCGCCGCGCGGCGCGGCCCGTCGAGCGCGATCTCGAGTCCGTGCTCGCGGATCTCGCGGACGACTTTCCGCTGCTCGCGAGTCTCGTGGAGCAGCGCGCGGGCGGCCAGCGTCGGCTCCGCGTTGCCGCCGGCGAGAACGGAGCGGGAACCGGCGCCCCGTCATTGCTCGATCTGCACGTGTCGTCGCCGGAGTTGGAGGGCGGGGCGAGCGCACCATCGCCGCCGGTATTCGCGCCTGACGAGCCTGGGCCGGTCGCTGGGGACGAACCTGCCGCGCCGGTGACGGCGGCGCCCGAGCCGGCGACGGGCCATCTCGCTGAGGGCCCGCGCGTGCGGCGCCCCGCGCGCTACGGTCTGAACATCCAGTTCGACGCACGCGACGGCGATCCCGAGCTGGCCCACCTGGTCGAGTCCACGGTGTGGGTGAACGAGGCACACCCGGCCTATCGCCGAGCGGTGGAGTCGCGCTCGGAGGGTTATCACGTGGCGGTGGCCGTGGCCCTGGCGCTGGCGCCGCTGGCTGTCGATCCCGCGAAGGAGCACGCGTTCATCACCGCGTTCCTCGAGCGCTGGGGCGCGGCGATCGCGCGGCGGAAAGGCCGCCGCTAGCGCGAGATCGTCAGGCGCTCTTTGCCGTAGTTGTCTTCGTCGACCCACGGCTTGCCTTCGGCGAAGCGCGTGGAGCGGAACGGCGTCAGGTCGACGAGCCGCGGCGTGCCGTGCACGATCCACTCCGCGAGGCAGCGTCCGATCGCCGGTGACGTCTTGAACGACGTGCCGGAGTCGCCCAGCATGCAGTAGAGCCCGGGGATCGACGGGATCTGGTCGATGATCGGGCGACCGTCGTCGCTCATCATGATCATCCCGGCCCAGCCGCCGCGCATCGTGGCGTCCTGGAATGCCGGAAGCCGCGCCGCGAGCGTCGCGCGCGCGTCCTGCACGAACTGCGGATCGACGCCCTCGTCGTACGTCTCGGGATCGGCGCCGCCGCGTCCGAGCTCCACGCCGATCAGCGTCGCGTTGGCGCCTTCGGGCCGCATCCAGGAATGGTGCACGGCGTCGATCACGACGGGATGCCGATGCGTCCACCCGGGCGGCCACCGGAAGATCGAGATCTGGATGCGGAACGGCGTCAGCGGCAGGTCGAGGCCGAGCGGGCGGAGCAGGGGCGTGGCCCACGCGCCCGGCACCAGCACGACCGTCGGCGCCGCGATGCGTCCCCGCTCCGTCTCGACGCCGGCCACGCGCCCGTTTTCCACGATCACGCGCGTCACCTGGTTCCCGGTTTCGATCGTCGCGCCCAGCCGCGCCGCGCCCGCGGCGAAGCCGAACGCCGTCGCGTTCGGATCGGCGTAGCCCGAGTGCTTTTCGTAGGCGGCGCCGCCGACGTCGTCGATGACCACGCCGGGGAGGAGCTCGCGTAGCTCCCGATCGTCGATCACGCGCGTGTCGACCCCGAGCTTCTGCTGGCGGGCGACGTTGCGATGGAGCGCCTCGCGGTGCTCGTGCTTGACGAGCTGCACGAAGCCGACGGGCGACCAGCCGCAGTCGCCCCCGACCACGTCGTTGAAGTTCTGGAAGACGTTCAGGCTCTCGAACGCCATTCGGGACTCGACGTCGTTCGTGTAGTGCATGCGCACGAGCGAGCCGGACTTGCCGGTGGCGCCGGCCGCGATCTGTTTGCGCTCGACGAGCACGACGTTCTTCATGCCGAGCTTCGCGAGGTGGAAGGCGACGCTGGTGCCGTTGACGCCGCCTCCAACGACGACGGCGTCTGCGGTGCGCACCGCGGCCGTCAACTGTTCCGCCCGAGGCCTGCGGCGCGCGCCATCGCGCGCACTTCGCGCAGGAGCTCGACGTGCTGGTCGGGCTTCTCGAGGCCGAGCCCCATCGTGGAGATCGACAGGTGGGTGATACCGCGCATCGCGTGCCAGGCTTCGAGCTCCTTGTGCCAGCCGTCGCGTGGGACGCGCGCGAGCGTGATCCGGCCCTCGATGCCGAAGCGTCGCGGCTCGCGGCCGGACGCGCGCACCAGGTCGTGCATGCGGTCGATGGTCTCCTGCCCTTTCGGCCCCGGCCCGAAGTGCGGCATCCAACCATCCGCGATGCGTGCCGTGCGGTGCTGCACGACCTCGCTCTCGCCCCCCATCCAGATCGGGATCGACCGGTGCACGGGCAGGGGATTGACCCCGGCGTCGGGAATGCGGTGGTCCTTGCCCGCGAAGGTCACGAGCTCCTTCGCCCACAGCGCGCGCATCACGGCGATCTGCTCCTCGATACGGCGGCCGCGTGTGTGGAAGTCCATGCCGAGCGCTTCGAACTCGACGGCGTTCCACCCGACCGCCACGCCGAGCCGCAAGCGCCCGCTCGAGAGCACGTCGACCGTCGCCGCCTGCTTCGCGACCAGTGCGGTCTGGCGCTGCGGAAGGATGATGATGCCGGAGGCGAAGCCGAGGCGCTTCGTCGCGGCCGCGAGAAAGCCGAAGAGCACGAACGGCTCGTGGAACGCGTGACGGTGGGTGTACGGCCCTTGCCATCCACCCGGCCGCTCGGGGTTCGCACCGAGCACGTGATCGAAGGCGAGGACGTGCGTGTAGCTCATCTCTTCGACGGATTGCGCAAACGCTTGTATGGCGCCGGGGTCGTTGCCGATCTCGGTCTGCGGGAAGACGACGCCGATGTCCATGGTCACGCCCACCGCGGAACGAAGGCGGCGCCCTTCGCGTCGATGTGGCAGACGAACGGCGCCCCGAAATGCGCCGGCATCAGAAACGCCCCGGCGCCCGCGCACTGCTCGAGCACCTTGCGCCGGCTCTTCGCCGCGTTCGGGCCGTCGAGGCACGCGAAGCTGTTCCACTCCGGGTGGAACACCTGGATGCCGTGGTGGAGAATGTCGCCGCAGAACATCGCGCGCGCGCCGCCGGAGGCAAGCGTGATCGACACCGTCCCCGGCGTGTGGCCGGGCGCGGGCTCGAGCGACAGATGCTCGTTCACCGTGTGCGCGCCGTCGACCATGTCCGCGAGCCCGGCCTCGTAGATCGGCCGCACGCTGTCCTCGAACGCGGCGCGATTGTTCGGGTCCTTCACGGGATCCGCGTCCTTGTACCGTTCGAAGTCCGCGCGGTGCCACAGATAGCGCGCGTTCGGGAACGTCGGGACCCACCGTCCGTCGACGAGCTTCGTGTTCCAGCCCACGTGGTCGTTGTGCAGGTGCGTGCACATGACGAGGTCGACGTCCTCGGGTTTGACACCTGTAGCGACGAAGCGCTCCATGTACTGCGTCTTCAGCTTGTCCCACATGGGACGCGCGGGGCGGGACTTGTCGTTGCCGACGCAGCCGTCGATGACGATCGTCTTGCCCCCGACCTTGATGAGCCAGCTGTGCACGCTGAGCTTCAGCATGTTCTTCGACGGCTCGTAGTGGTCCGACACCATCCAGTCGCGATGCTGCTGGACCGTTTCGGGCCGCCAATCCGCGAAGAACTTGTTGGCGTCGAAGTTCGCCTCGTACTGCTCCTCGATCCTGCTGACCGTCGCCCCGCCGATCGTGAAAGTATTCATGCGGGGACACTACCATGCGCGCCTTGACAGCGCCCGGGGAAACCCCTATAGAATCACCCATCTCCGCGTCGGCCCACGCAGGCCCGACCGCAGCAGCTCCACGAACAGGCAGGGAGGGCTTCCTGATGACGCAGCTCAGCAGACGTGATGTTCTCAAGGGTGCCGCCGCACTGGGCGTCGCGGGCGCCGTCGCGCCGCTTGCCGGACCGGCGATGGCGCAGACGACGAAAAAGCGCGAGTTTGTCGTGGCCCAGGGTGGCGACATCTCGAAGCTCGATCCGCACTTCAGCACGTCGTCGAACGACATCCGCGTCTCGTTCAACATCTTCGACAACCTCGTCAGCCGGCATCCCGACCAGAAGCTCTACCCGGGCCTGGCCACGGAATGGAAGCTGAAGGGCGACACCACGTGGACGTTCAAGCTCCGCGCGGGCGTGAAGTGGCACAACGGTGATCCGTTCACGTCGGCCGACGCGAAGTTCAGCCTGGAGCGCACCTACGATCCCGCCGCCAAGACGATGGTGGCCACGGCGCTCAGCACGATCGACAAGATCGAGACGCCGGACGCGACCACGCTCGTCGTGCACACGAAGAAGCCCGATCCGCTACTGCCCGCGCGGCTCGCCTTCTACGGCGGGCAGATCGTCCCGAAGAAGGTGATCGAGAGCGCGGGCGCGGACGCCTTCAACGTGAATCCCGTCGGCACCGGGCCGGTGCGGTTCGTGTCGTGGACGAAGGACGACAAGCTGGTGCTCGCGGCGAATCTCGACTACTGGGGCGGGAGGATCGACGTCGACCGCGTCGTGTTCCGGTCGATCCCCGAAACGGCGCCGCGCGTGGCCGCGCTGCTCAAGGGCGAGGTCGACGTCATCACGCAGCTGCCCCCCGACCATCTCGAGCGGGTGTCCGGCACGGCGACGACCGCGGTGAAGGGGGCCCTGTACGCCGGGCTCTACGTGCTCGCGGTGAACAGCAAGGTCAAGCCCCTCGACAACCCGCTGGTCAAGCAGGCGATCTCGCTGGCCATCGATCGTCCCGTGCTCGTCAAGGAGCTGTGGCGCAACCGCGGCATCGTGCCGAACAGCATGATCGCGAAGGGCGACAACCACTTCGACCCGAAGCAGCCGCCGCTCAAGTACGACCCGACGGAAGCGAAGGCGCGGCTGGCGAAGTCCGGCTACAAGGGCGAGGAGATCGTCATCGAGGTCGCCGAAGGCTATCTCGCCACGACGAAGCCGGCGTCGGAAGCGATCGCGGCGATGCTCAACGACGTCGGCATCAAGGCGAAGGTCGAGGTCATCGAGTACTCGGTGCGCGCGCAGAAGAACCGCGACAAGTCGTTCAAAGGCCTCTTCTGGTCCGATCCCACGTCGACGCTGGGAGACCCCGACGGCATGATGTGGCGGCTGCTCGGGCCCGGCGGCCCGCACGACTACTGGCGGCATGCGAAGTTCGACGAGCTGGGCGACGCCGCGCGGTACTCGGTCGACGAGAAGTTCCGCGACAACGCGTACAAAGAGATGACGAAGATCTTCCTCGAACAGCTCCCGTGGATCCCGATCATCCAGCCGTACGAGGACTACGGGGTGCAGAAGTACGTGGAGTGGGCGCCGAATCCGAACCAGCAGTTCGAGGTTCGCCGCTTCAATCTGAAGCTGCGCCGCGCCTGACGCGGATCCGCGCCGGGACCGCTTCACGCGGTCCCGGCGCGCAATCATGCGCGGCTTCCTGTCCTTCCTCGGCACCCGCCTCGCCCGCGCCTTCGTGGCGCTGTGGCTCGTCTCCACCGTGGTGTTCGTCGTCATGCGGCTCTCCGGCGACCCGGTGCCGCTCCTCCTGCCGCCCGACGCGCCGACCTCGGAGATCGAGCGCGTGCGCAAGGACCTCGGCCTCGACCGGCCGATCGTCGTGCAGTACGGCGTCTTCCTCGTCAATCTCGCGCACGGCGATTTCGGGCGGTCCATTCACTTCCGCGTGCCGGCGCTGCAGGTCGTCATGGGCTACGTTCCCGCGAGCCTGGAGCTCGCGCTCACCGCCTTCGTGCTCGCGGCGATCGTCGCGGTACCGGTGGGATTGGTCTCGGCGATCCGGCGCAACACGCTCGTCGACCACGTGGCGATGGCCGTCGCGCTCGTCGGGCAGTCGGCGCCGACGTTCTTCCTCGGCATTCTCTTCATCCTCGTGCTGTCGCTGCAGCTGGGGTGGTTCCCCACCTCGGGCCGTGGCGACTGGACGTACCTCGTGCTGCCCGCGCTCACGCTCGGCGCGTTCGCGATGGCGTCGATCGCGCGGTTGACCCGTTCCGCCGTGCTCGAGGTGCTGCGCGCCGACTTCGTGCGCACGGCGCGCGCGAAGGGCGTGTCGGAGACGCTCGTCGTCGTCAAGCACACGCTGCGTAACGCCGCGCTGCCGATCATCACGATCACCGGGCTCCAGCTCGGCCAGCTGCTCGCGGGTGCCGTCGTGACGGAGACGGTGTTCGCGTGGCCGGGCATCGGACGCTTGGCGATCCAGTCGATCTACAACCGGGACTATCCGGTCGTGCAGTGCACGGTCTTTCTGTCTGCGGCGGCGTTCATCGCCATCAACCTGCTGATCGACATGCTCTATGGCGTCCTCGATCCCCGTCTCCGCGCCCGTTGACCTGACCGTGCCCCGCCGTCGCCGCCTCCCGTGGCCGGCGATCGTGGGGATCGCGTTCGTCGCGGCGCTCTTCATGGCGGCGGCGGCGGCGCCGCTCCTCGCGCCGCACGATCCGGTGCGCCAGTCGCTGCGGACGCGGCTGAAACCGCCGACGCTGGAAGGCGCCGACGGCGTGGCGCATCTGCTCGGCACCGATCAGCTCGGCCGCGACGTGTTGTCACGCATGATCTACGGCTCGCGAGTCTCGCTGCTGATCGGCTTCGCGGCCGTCGCCGTGGGCACCCTCGTCGGCGCGAGCTTGGGGATCATCGCCGGCTATCGGGGGGGCTGGCTCGACACGACGATCATGACCGTGGCCGATGCCCAGCTCGCGTTTCCGTTCATCCTCCTCGCGATCGGAATCATCGCCGTGCTCGGCCCGAGCTTTCCGACGCTGATCGTCGTGGTGGGACTGTCGGGATGGGTGAACTACGCTCGCGTGCTGCGCTCCCAGGTGCTCGTGCTGCGCTCGCGCGATTTCGTGGACGCGATCCACGGGCTGGGCGGATCGACGGGGCGAATCGTCCTGCGCCACATCCTGCCGAACGTGCTCTCGACGCTGGTGGTCATCGCGACCCTCGAGCTCGCGCGCGCGATCGTGCTCGAAGCCACGCTCTCGTTCCTCGGCCTCGGCATCCAACCGCCGACGCCGTCGTGGGGCGGGATGATCCAGGAGGGCCGCGAGTACCTCGATTCCGCCTGGTGGATCTCGACATTCCCGGGCCTCACGCTGATGCTGACGTCCCTGGTCGTGAGCCGGCTCGGCGACTGGCTGCGTGACGTGCTCGATCCCACGCTGCGGGGTGGATAGGGCCCCCCGCCTTTCTGCTAGACTATGAAGGCTTTTTGCGGGGGGCGCGTGTGGCGACGACGGTAGAGAACGTCCAGGTCCTTGAGCAGCGGCTGGAATACGAGCAGAAGCTCGTTGCGCTCGTCGACCGCATCCACGCGGCCAAGAGCATCGACGCGATCTTCATCGAGCTCGAGTCGGAGATCCTCGCGCTCCTCGAC
>JBGOTH010000068.1:0-10272 GCA_041476345.1 Methylomirabilia bacterium | reverse complement strand
GTCGCCGAAGACGTCGGGGACGTGCTGGTGCAGCGTGCCGTTCAGGGCGACGTTGAGCACTTGAAGTCCGCGGCAGATCGCGAGGAGCGGGAGTCCGGTTTCGATCGCCTGACGCGTCACGCGCCGCAGCTCCAGCTCGTCACGCTCGGCGGAGATGAGACTGGTCGTCGGATGCGGCGCTTCGCCGAAGCGCGCGGGGTCGATGTCACCGCCGCCGGTGAGCAGGAGCCCGTCGATCCATTCGGAGAATCGCGCGAGCGCCGCGGGAGTGTGATAGGGCGTCAGCAGGAGCGGCACTCCGCCCGCGCGCTCGACGGCGCGAACGTAGGAGGCGTTGACAAACGCGCGGTCGACGCCCTTGTCGGTTCGCTCGGACGACGTCGTCACTCCGATGATCGGCGCGGCCACGGGATCGAGCCTAGCACGTGTATCATTGCCGGCCATGAGCCTAGACTCCGTTTCCTCCCAGCGGACCGCTCCTGCCTATTCGCCCACTCAAACCGTCCAGATCACCGGCCGACGTTGGGCCGTCGCCGCCGGACATCCGCTCGCCTCCGCGGCCGCGGCCGGCGTTCTCGCCGCGGGCGGCAATGCCGTCGACGCGGGCGTCGCGGCGGGCATCACGCTCGGCGTCGTCCATCCCGACATGGTCAGTGTCGCGGGCGTCGCGCCGATCCTCGTGCACCAGGCGGCGACGCGGCAGACGTGGCAGGTCGCCGGCGTCGGTCCGTATCCGCGCAAATCGACCGTCGCGTATTTCAACGAGAAGCACGGCGGACAGATCGCGCCGGGTCTCGCGCGCACCGTGGTGCCCGCGGCGCCGGACGCGTGGTGCACGGCGCTCGCGCGCTGGGGAACGATGTCGTTCGCGGACGTGGCCGCATCCGCCACGACGTTCGCGGAGCGCGGCTTTGCGATCTCGGAGTTCTCCGCGTACCAGATGGGCGCGAACGCTGCGAAGTACAAGCGCTGGCCGACATCATCCGCGCTCTACCTGCGAGACGGCCGCGCGCTTCGCGCCGGCGAGGTGCTCGTCGAAGCGGAGCTGGGCGAGACGCTGCGCCGCATGATGCGCGCCGAATCGAAGGCCGGCGGCTCGCGTGAGTCCGGCATCCGCGCCGCGCGTGACGAGTTCTACAAGGGTGAGACCGCGAAGCGGATCGCCGAGTTCCACCGGAAGGAAGACGGTCCGCTCGCCGCCGAAGACCTCGCCGCGTTCGAAGTCGAGGTCTCGCAGGCGTTGCGCGGCCGCTTCCGCGACTACGAGATGGCGGTGTGCGGCTTCTGGTGCCAGGGGCCGGTGTTCCTGCAGATGCTGCACATGCTCGACGGCGTCGACCTCGAAGCGCTCGGTCACAATTCGCCGGCGTACCTGCATCGGCTCCTCGAGACGATGAAGCTGGCGTTCGCGGATCGCGATGCGTACTACGGCGATCCGAACTTCGTCGACGTTCCCGCCGAGCGGCTGCTCTCGATGGCGTATGCCGAAGCACGGCGTGCGCAGGTCCGCGATCGCGCGTGGCCCGACATGCCGCCGCCCGGCGACCTTCGTGATGCCGGCGTCCACGGTCGCGCCGCCGCGTCGATCGCCGGCGGATCGATCGACGATGCGCTGGACACGAGCTACGTCGCCGTCGTCGACGCCGAAGGCAACGCGTTCTCCGCGACGCCCAGCGATCCCAACACGGATTCGCCGGTGGTGGCCGGCGTCGGCTGCGTGGTGTCGCCGCGCGGCTCGCAAGGATGGCTCGATCCCGCGCACAAGAGCGTGGTCGCGCCGGGCAAGCGTCCGCGGCTCACGCCCGCGCCCGCGATGGCGTTCAAGGACGGCCGCGTGTTCATGCCGTTCGGGACGCCGGGGGGAGACGTGCAGAAGCAGGCGATGCTGCAGTTCTTCCTCAACGTCACGGTGTTCGGCATGACGCCGCAGCGCGCCGTTGAATCGCCGCGGGTCGCGACGCGCAGCTTCCCGGATTCCTTCTGGCCGCACGTGATGGCGCCGAACAAGGTCGAGGTCGAGGGGCGCATACCGGTCGAGACGCGTGACGCGCTGGCCGCCATGGGCCACGACGTATCCGTGTGGCCGGACATGGAGTGGCGCGCGGGTGCGGTCGACGCGGTCATGGTCGACGCCGGCGGTACGCGGTGGGCCGCCGCCGATCCGCGGCGCGGCGCCCACGCCGTCGCGGTCTGAGTCGGTTGAGGGCACTCGAGCGCGACGGCGGCTACGCCGGCGGCGCGCACGCTGGGGGGCTTGGGGGGCGCCCGGAGCCCCCCATCTAACTAGACGACGGCGGCGGCGGGCGCGAGCGGCCGCGGCCGGAGGCGCACCGGCTCGTCGCGGATCATCAGCGCGAGACTGCCGCCGATGATGGCGACTACCGCCGCGGATACGAAAGCGGGCGAGTAGCTCCCGGTGAATTCGTACACCCAGCCCGCGAGCGCGGCGCCCAGCGCCGAGCCCACCTGGTGCGAGAAGAAGATCCAGCCGGAGAGCTCGCCCACCGAATAGCGCCCGAAGATGTTCGCGGTGAGCGTCGTCGTCGGCGGCACCGTGGAGATGTAGTTCAGCCCGAAGATCGCGGCCCAGAGGTGGAGCGACGGCGCGTTCCAGACGTAGAGCAGGAAGATGAGCGAGAGGCCGCGCACGAAGTAGTAGAAGGCGAGGGGACCGCGCCGCCCGAAGCGGTCGCAGATGAAGCCGGAGCCGATCGTGCCGAGGATGTTCATCGCGCCCATCACGCCGAGCGCCGTGGATGCCTGGATCTCCGTGAAGTTGTGCTCGAGCGCGTGCGGCATGAAGTGGGTGAGCACCATGCCGTTCGAGGTGTAGCCGCACACGAAGAACGTCGACATCAGGAGCCAGAACTGCGACGAGCGCGCGGCCTCGAAGACCGACACGCGCCCCGCGAGCTGCATCGCGGCCACGTCCGCGGACGTTTGCACGGGCCCCGTGGCGCCGTAGGGTCTGAGTGCCTGCGCTTCGGGGTCGTTGCGAATGAAGCCGATGAGGATCGGCAGCACGAGGACGAGGAGCCCGGCGCCGAGCCACAGATAGCTCGTGCGCCAGCCGTATGAGAGCGTGAGCCACATCGCGAGCGGGATGATCACGAGCTGCCCCGCCGACATGGCGGCGCCCGTGATGCCGAACGCGAGCCCGCGCCGCGTCTCGAACCACCGGGCGACGATGGTGGAGCCCGTCGTCATCGCGAGGCCGCCGGCGCCCAGCGCCATGAGCACGCCGACCGTGACGTAGAGGTGCCACAGCTTCTGCACGAACGCAGTGCCGATCGCGCCGGCGCCGAGCAGGATCAACGCGAACGCCATCACGAAGCGCGCGCCCCAGCGGTCCGCGAGGCGACCCACGAACGGTCCGGCGGCGCCGAGGAGCAAGAGCGAGATGGCAGCCGCGCCGGACAGCGCGCCACGGCTCCAGCCGAACTCGGCTTCCATCGGCTTGATGTAGATGCCGAACATCGCGCGCAGGCCGGAGCCCGCCAGCATGCAGACGGTCAGGGCGCCGAGAACGATCCAGGCGGGGTGAATCCGGCGGGTCTCGGTCATGCCGCGTTAGATGCGGCGGGAAGGCGGGAGCGATTCACCCGAGCATGCTAATCGGGGCGCGCGGATCGACACAGAGCCAATCCGCGCGCGCCGTGATCAGACCATCTCGGCTTTCACCGACCGTTGAAACGTGAGCGCATCGCCCTCGGCGTCGACGGTGATGACGTCGCCGTCCTTGAACTCGCCTTCGAGGATCCTGAGCGCGAGCGGATCCTGCACGAGGCGCTGGATCGTCCGCTTGAGCGGCCGCGCCCCGAACGTCGGGTCGTAGCCCTCGCGTGCCAACAGGCTTTTCGCCCCTTCTGTCACCTCGAGGTCGATACGACGCTCGGCGAGCCGGCGGCGCAGGTGCCCGAGCTGGATCTCCACGATGCGACCGAGCTGCGCCCGGTCGAGCGGCGTGAAGATCACCACGTCGTCGATGCGGTTCAGGAACTCGGGACGCAGGGTGTTGCGCAGCTCCTGCATCACGAGCGGCCGCACCTTCTCGGGGGTCTCGTACTCCCGGAAGAGGTGGCTGCCGAGGTTCGACGTCATGATCACGACGGTATTGCGGAAGTCGACCGTGCGGCCGTGGCCGTCGGTCAGACGGCCGTCGTCGAGGAGCTGCAGCAGCACGTTGAAGACGTCCCCGTGCGCCTTCTCGATCTCGTCGAAGAGGACGACGGCGTACGGCCGCCGGCGCACCGCTTCCGTGAGCTGGCCGCCTTCGTCGTACCCGACGTAGCCGGGCGGGGCGCCGATGAGGCGCGCCACCGTGTGCTTCTCCATGTACTCGGACATGTCCATGCGAATCATCGCCCGCTCGTCGTCGAACATGAATTCGGCGAGCGCGCGCGCGAGCTCCGTCTTGCCCACGCCGGTCGGGCCGAGGAACAAGAAGGAGCCGATCGGCCGATTGGGATCGGAGAGTCCGGCGCGGCCGCGGCGGACGGCGTTCGCGACGGCGCGGATCGCCTCTTCCTGACCGATGACCCGCTCCGAGAGGCGCGCTTCCATCTTCACGAGCTTCTGGACTTCGCCCTCGAGCAGGCGCGTGACCGGAATCCCGGTCCACTTGGCGACGGTCATCGCGATGTCTTCCTCGTCCACCTCGTTACGCACCATCGACGCGGTACCGTCCGGCGGCTGGTTCACGCGCGCTTCGAGCTCGGTCTGCTCCTTGGCGAGCCGCGGCAGCGTGCTGTGCTGGATCTCGGCGGCGCGATTCCAATCCGCCGCGCGCTGCGCCTCGCCGAGCGCGTGCGTCGCCGTTTCGATATCCGCCTTCACCTTCGTGAGACGGTCCATGCCGCCCTTCTCCGCTCCCCAGCGGGCGCGCAGCCCGTCCGCGCGCTCCTTCAGCTGCGCGAGCTCCGCGTCGATGCGGGACAGCCGCTCGCGCGCGTCGGCGTCGTCCTGGTCGCGCGCCACCGACACGCGGTCGATCTCGAGCTGCATGATGCGGCGGTCGACGTCGTCCAGCGCCTGCGGCTTGGACTCCATCTGCATCCGGATGCGCGCCGCCGCCTCGTCGACGAGGTCGATCGCCTTGTCGGGCAGGAAGCGGTCGGCGATGTAGCGGTGCGACAGCACGGCCGCCGCCACCAGCGCCGCGTCCTTGATCTTGATGTTGTGGTGCTGCTCGTACTTCGGTTTCAGGCCGCGCAGGATGGAGATCGTGTCCTCCACCGACGGCTCGCCCACCATGACCGGCTGGAAGCGCCGCTCGAGCGCCGCGTCCTTCTCGATGTACTTGCGATATTCGTCGAGCGTCGTGGCGCCCACGCAGCGCAGCTCGCCCCGCGCGAGCTGCGGCTTCAGCATGTTGGCGGCGTCCACGGCGCCTTCCGCGGCGCCCGCGCCCACGAGCGTGTGCAGCTCGTCGATGAAGCAGATGATCTGCCCCTCGGACTCCGTGATCTCCTTCAGCACCGCCTTGAGACGGTCCTCGAACTCGCCGCGATACTTCGCGCCGGCGATCATCGAGGCGATGTCGAGGGCGAGCACGCGCTTGCCCTTGAGGCCTTCGGGCACGTCTAAGGCCACGATCCGCTGCGCGAGCCCCTCGACGATCGCGGTCTTGCCGACGCCGGGCTCGCCGATGAGCACCGGGTTGTTCTTGGTCCGGCGCGAAAGGACCTGGATGACGCGGCGGATCTCTTCGTCGCGGCCGATCACGGGGTCGAGCTTGCCCTTGCGGGCGGCCTCGGTGAGGTCGCGCGCGTAGCGCTGGAGCGCCTGGTACTTGTCCTCGGGGTTCTGATCGGTCACCCGCTGGGTGCCTCGCACTTCGACGAGAGCGCGATAGATCGCCTCCGACGTCACGCCGTTCGCGGCGAGCACCTTGCCGGCGGCGCCGTCGCGATCTTGCGCCGCCGCCACGAGCAGGTGCTCGGTGGAGACGTACTCGTCCTTCAGCCGTTCCGCTTCCTTCTGCGCGTGCTCGAGCATCACGCGGGTGCGCTCGCTGAGGTACTGTCCGCTCCCGCCGCGGACGCTCGGCAGCTTGCCGATCTCCGCTTCGAGCGCGCTCTGGATCGTTTCCGGCCGGGCGCCGAGCTTGGCGAGCAGCGGCCCCACGACGCCCTCGCGCTGCTGGAGCAGCGCCACGAGCACGTGCTCGGGCTCGACGGCCTGATGGCCGTGCTGATCGGCGAGCGACTGTGCCGCCTGAATTGCTTCCTGTGCCTTCACCGTGAACTTGTCGAGTCTCATAGTCCCTTCATCCAAGGTACGCGCGCGGATTGTCCGTGCGCAGATCTCGGAGCTTCTGGTAGAGCTCCGTCTCCGCGTCGGTGAGCGACGACGGCATCACGATCTTGACCTTCACGAGCTCGTCGCCCGCGCCGCCGCTCTTCGGCTTGGGCATCCCGTAGCCGGGCAGCCTGAACGTGCGCCCGCTCGCCGTGGCGGGCGGGATCTTCATCGCGACCTTGCCCTTGAGGGTGGGCACTTCGATGCTCGCGCCCAGCGCCGCTTCCGGCGCGGTGATCGGCAGCTCGAGGTGAATGTCGTCGCCCTTGCGATCGAAGAACGGGTGCGGAGCGACGGTGATCTCGAGGTAGAGATCGCCGCGTGACGCGGTACTGGCTCCCCCGCCACCTTCACCTGCCACGCGCACGCGCTGACCGGTGCGGACGCCGGCGGGGATCCTCACGTCGACCTGGCGCTGCGTGCGCTGCCAGCCCCCGCCGCCACAGGTCTCGCACGATTTTCCATTCACGTTGCCGGCGCCGTGACACGTGGGGCAGGGCTCCTGTCCCTCGAGCGTGAACGCCTTGCGGGCGCCGAGGAACGCTTCGTCGAGCGAGATCTCCACCGCGGCCTGCACGTCGCCGCCCCGCCCGCGCGCGCCACGCGCGGCGTCGCCGAAGAGATCCTCGACGCGAAACCCGGGACCGCGCCCGCGCGCGCCGCCCGCGCGCGGCCCCGCGTCGCTGAAGATGGTCCGGAAGAAGTCCGAGAAATCACCAGCACCCTCGAAGTTCTCGGTCCGGAAGCCGCCGCCGGAGCCGCCCGGGGGCGCCTGCGCGTGGCGCTGCCAATCGGGACCGAGCGTGTCGTAGCGGTGACGCTTTTCCTGATCGGAGAGCACCTCGTACGCTTCGGCGAGCTCCTTGAACTTGTCGACCGTCCCCTTGCCCTTCGCGACGTCCGGGTGGTACTTGCGCGCGAGCTTGCGATACGCGGATTTGATGGTCTTGTCGTCGGCCTTTCGGTCGACTCCGAGAATCTTGTAGTAGTCTCGATACTCTACCGACATGTCATAATCCTACAAAGAGTGTAGCAGATGATCTGAGCGTTGCACCCTCAGAGGTCGGACTAGCCCTTGCCCGCGCTGAACGCGACGTAGAGCGACGTCTGTCCTCGTTGAAGAAGCACGGTCAAGCGGTCGCCCTCTTTCACGTCCTTCGTGAGGCGCTCGAAGTCCCCCATGGTGCGCACGCGCTGGCGATTGATCTCGCGAATCACGTCGCCGCGCTGGATGCCTGCTTCCGCGGCGGCGCTGCCGTCTTCGACTCGCGCGATCACGACCCCCTCAGGCGAGGGGAGATTGAGTTGGCGTGCGATCTCGGGCGTCACGGGGCGGACGTCTAGTCCCAGGAGAGAGCGTCCGCGGATGCCGTTACCCTTGGCTTCCGCGCGCTCCTCCGGGGCCTCGCCGATCCTGATCTCGAGCGTTTTTTCCGACTGATCGCGAAGCACCTTCACCTTCGCGTCCTGGTTCGGGCTGGTGAGACCGACCGCGCGCTGCAGATCGCCCGGCGCCTCCATCTTCTTGCCGTTGAACTCGAGCAGGACGTCGCCCGACTTCAGGCCGCTCTTGCTCGCGGGACTGTCGGGAACGATGTCGGAGATGAGGACGCCCTTGGTGTCTTTCGCACCGAACGACTTCGCCAGCTCCGGCGTCAGCGGCTGGATCGAGACGCCCAGCCACCCGCGGGTTACCTTCCCTTTGGCGACGAGCTCCGTGTAGACCTTCTTGGCCATGTTGATGGGAATAGCGAAGCCGATCCCGGAGCCGCCCGCGACGATCGCCGTGTTGATCCCGATGACCTCGCCCTGCATGTTGACGAGCGGGCCGCCCGAGTTGCCGGGGTTGATCGCGGCGTCGGTCTGAAGGAAGTCGTCGAACGGTCCCTGGCCGATCTGCCGGGCCTTCGCGCTGATGATGCCCGCGGTGACGGTGGACTGCAGGCCGAACGGCGAGCCGACCGCGATGACCCAGTCGCCGACCTGCATCTTCTCCGAGTCACCGAGGCGCGCGTACCGGAACGTGGCCTTGCCGTCGTCGAGCTTCAGCACGGCGAGGTCGGTCTTCTTGTCGAGCCCGATGATCTTCGCTTTGTGCTTGCTGCCGTCGAGGGTGACGACCTCGATGTCCGTCGCCTTCTCGACGACGTGCGCGTTCGTCAGCGCAATGCCGCTCGGATCCACGATGACGCCCGAGCCGAGGCTGCGTTGCGGGATGCGCTCGGGGGAATCCCCGAAGAAGCGCTTGAAGAACTCGTCGCCGAAGAACTCCTCGAAGGGCGTCCGCCCCGGGCCCACTCCGCCGCCGATCTTGAACACGGTGTTGATGTTGACCACGGCGGGCTTGATGACCTCGGCCACCTTCGAGAAGCTGCCGGTCGTCAGCGGCATCTGCACCGGAAGGATCGGCGCATCGACGAAGGGGGCCGCGACGGTGCGCTCGCGCACGAGCGTGCCGCGGCTGCTGGCCACGACGCCGGCGCCCGCACCCGCGAGCACGGCCAGCACGACGATGGCGACGAAGGTCTTCCGCTTGAGCTGCATCATGCATGCGCCTCCATGGGGTTCCCGGCCAATGCGCGCCGGAGGCGGTCGCCCTCCAGCGTCTCCGTACGCTTCAACTCCGCCGCCGCCGAGATCAAGATGCCCTTCTTGGCGGTGAGGATGCCGCGAACGCGGTCCTGGGTGCGCTCCAGGATCGCGCGCACCTCCTGGTCGATCGTCCGGGCCGTCTCCTCACTGTAATCGCGCTCGCCGCCCATGACGGGTCCACCGCCGCGCAGGAAGAGGGACGCGCGGTCGCCGAACGTCGCCAGACCTACACGCTCGGACATTCCGTATTTGGTCACCATCAATCGCGCGAGCTCGGTCGCCCGCTCGAGGTCGTTGTGCGCGCCCGTCGAGATCTCGGCATAGACCAGCTCTTCCGCGACGCGCCCACCGAGCAGGACCGCGATCCGATCCTCGAGCTCCGATTGCGTGAGCAGGAACCGGTCCTCGGTCGGGACCTGGTACGTCATCCCGAGGGCCGCGATCCCGCGCGGAATGATCGTGACTTTGTGCACGGGGTCGGCGTGCGTGACCGAGGAGGCGACGAGCGCATGCCCCATCTCATGATGCGCGACGATATCGCGCTCTTTCTCCGAGAGCACGCGGCTTCGCTTCTCGAGGCCGGCCACCTCGCGGTCGATCGCTTCTTCGAAGTCCGCCATCTCGACCGCGTTCTTTTCCTTGCGCGCGGCGAGGAGCGCCGCTTCGTTGACGATGTTCGCGAGGTCCGCGCCGGCGAAACCCGGCGTCCGGGCGGCGATCACGCCGAGTGCCACGTCCGGGCCGAGGACGACCGCCCGCGCGTGCAGGCCCAGGATCGCCTCGCGGCCGCGCACGTCAGGCTTGTCGACGACGACCTGACGGTCGAAGCGCCCGGGGCGGAGAAGCGCCTGGTCGAGCACCTCCGGGCGGTTCGTCGCGGCGCAGAGGATGACGCCCTTCGAGGAGTCGAAGCCGTCCATCTCGGCGAGGAGCTGGTTCAACGTCTGCTCGCGCTCGTCGTGTCCGCCCACGAATCCCGAGCTGCCCGCCCGCGACTTGCCGATCGCGTCGAGCTCGTCGATGAAGATGATGCAGGGGGCCTTGTCCTTCGCTTGCTCGAAGAGGTCGCGCACGCGCGCCGCACCCACGCCGACGAACATCTCGACGAACTCCGAGCCTGAGAGCGTGAAGAACGGCACGTCGGCCTCACCGGCGACCGCGCGCGCCAGCAGCGTCTTGCCGGTCCCGGGCGGTCCGACGAGCAGCACGCCTTTCGGGAGACGCCCGCCCAGGCGCTGATACTTCTTCGGGTTCTTCAGGAAATCGACGATCTCGATCAGCTCGGCCTTCGCCTCGTCGACGCCGGCGACGTCGTTGAACGTCGTCTTCAGCTCCTTGCGGTCGTAGATCTTGTGCTTGCTGCGGCCGAACGACAGCGCC
>JBGOTH010000067.1:0-10301 GCA_041476345.1 Methylomirabilia bacterium | reverse complement strand
GCGATCCGCGAAGACCCGCGGCTCGCGCTCGCGCACGCCGGCGCCGCCGTGTGTCTCTTCCTCGAGGAGCGCTTCGCGGAAGCGCGGACCGCCGCCGAGGCCGCGCGCGCGGTGGCGGCCGACACGACGCCGCGTGAGCGCAGCCACGTCGAGGCGATCGCGCTGCTGGTCTCGGGCAAGCCGCCGGATGCCGAGCGTGCCATGCGCGAGCATCTCGCGTCCTTTCCGCGCGATCTGACGATCCTCCAGCGCCTCTATTTCATCTGGTTCTGGCAGGGCCGCTTCCCGGAGATGCTCAGCTTCACTTCGGCGATCGCCGGCTCGTACGCGGGCGCGCCGTTCTTCAGCGGGCTCCACGCGTTCGCGCTCGAGCAGGCGAACCGCTGTGACGAGGCGGTGCGCGTCGCCGAGGCCGCGCTCGCGCGTGACCCTCGGGACGCGTGGGGCGTGCACGCGCTCGCGCATGCGCTCTACGAGTCGGCGGTGTTCGACACGGGCATCGCGCGCCTGCCGCCCGCCACGCATCGCTGCACGGGGCTCAACTGGTTTCACAACCACCTCGTGTGGCATCTGGCGCTCATGCACTTCGCCAAGGGCGAGTTCGAGCGCGCATCGGCGATCGGCCGCGCGGCGTTCGAGCGCGCGCCGTCGTCCATCGCGGGCGACCTCCACGACTCCATCTCGCTGCTGTGGCGGCTCACGCTCGTGGGTGAGAACGTCGGCGATCGCTGGCGGCCGTTCGTCGGGATCGCGGGGCAGCGCCTCGATCGGCAGGGTCTCCACTTTCACGCCGCGCACCTCGCGATGGCGCTCGCGGGCGGGGGCGACTGGCCGACGGCCGAGCGGCAGCTCGGCATGCTCCGCGAGCGCGCGCCGAAGGACCGCACGGGCCTGGTGGGCGAGGTCCTCATCCCGCTCGTCGAGGGCCTCCATGGCTTTGCGTCGGGAGACTGGACGCGCACGATCGAGCGGATCGAGCCCGTGCGCGGCCGCATCGTGGAGATGGGGGGCAGCCGCGCGCAGCGCGACGTCTTCCACGACACGTTCCTCGAAGCCTGCTTCCGCGCCGGCGACATGGATCGCGCGCGGCGATATCTGGCCGAGCGCATCGCCCGCCGCCCCGATCCCTACTGGGTCAGCCGCTCCGTCGCGTAGGAGAGACCTGGGCGTTCACGTCACGCCTCGCGGTGCCAGTACGGAAGCTGCCACAGGTTCGAATCCCAACCCGAGACCACGGCGTCCTTCAGGCGATTGGACGCTCCGGCGACGACGTTACGCCAGATGATCGGGATGACGACGACGTTCTGGATGACGAGGTCGTTCATCTTGACGAAGAGCGCCGCGCGCTTGACCGGGTCCATCTCGCTCGTTGCCGCGCGCCACGCTCTGTCATAGTCCTCGTTGCGCCAACGGGTGATGTTGCGCCCCTGCCACTTGTTGTCCTTGGTCGCGGCTTCCGTCGACACGAACTGATTCATGAAGAACTGCGGATCTGGCGCGCCGAGCCCGTTGTTGTACATCTGGATGTCACTGTAGAACTTCGGATAGTTGTCGGGGTTCGCGAGGTCCGAGCCGAAGAAGACCGACGCCAATACTGATTTGATCTCGATCTCGATGCCTGCCTTCGCCGCCGCCTGCTTGACGATGGCCTGGGTCTTCTGGCGCTCGGCGTTCGTCGAGGTCTGGTACAGCATCTTCAGCCTGACGGCGCCCTTGGCGCGGATGCCGTCGCCGCCGCGCTTCCAGCCCGCCGCGTCGAGAATCTGGTTGGCCTTGGCCACGTTGAATTCCCAGCGCATGTTCTTCGAGCGGAAACGCGTCGGGCCGTTCAGGTAGTTCGCGGTCGCCTGGCCGAGCCGGCCGTACAGCTCTTCGTGCACCGCGGCGCGGTCGACGAGCACGTTGAGCGCCTGCCGTACGGCGGGATCGCTCAGGAAGGGGTGCGTCGTCTTCGCGCTCGAGCGCTCGCCGTCCACCTCCTTCCACGGATCGGTGAAGTTGCACTGGATGTGCTCGATGCCGCCACCGGTGGCCATCTCGACGCGTCCCTTGCCGCCCTGCTCCATCCGCTTCAGGATTTCGTCGGAGACCTGCAGGTTCCACGCCCAGTCGAACTCCCCCGTCTGGAGCACCGCGCGCGCGGCGGAGGCCGCGTCGCCGCCGCCCTTCATCTCGATCGTGTCGAAGAACGGGCGGTTGAGCATGTGGTATTGGGGGTTGATCTCGCCGCGGACCGTGTCGCCCGGACGGAAGTCGACGAACTTGTAGGGGCCAGTGCCGACCGGTTTGAGGTTGTTCGGCGCTTCGCGCGACTTGTCGCCCCTGTATGCCTCGAAGCGGTGCTTCGGAATGATCAGGCCACGCGCCGAACAGAACGCGGTAGCCCAGAACGGCGTCGGATTCTTGAAGACGAGCTTGACGGTGTAGGTGTCGATCTTCTCGATCTTCTCGATCTCCCGGTAGTCGGCGCTGGTGACGGCGGCCGTCGCGGGATCGGCGGCGTATTCCCAGTTGAACACGATGTCGTCCGCGGTGAAGGGCTGGCCGTCGTGCCACGCCACGTTTCTCTTGAGGCGCCACGTCACGGACTTGCCGTCCTTGGCGACGCCTCCATTCTGGGCGTTCGGAATCTCGGCGGCGAGGATGGGGAACAGGTTGCCGTCCGGGTCGAAGGCGGCAAGGGGCTCATAAAAGATGCGCGAGCCGTCCTGGTCCTTGGTGCCGACGGCGAAGTGGGGGTTGAGCAGCGTCGGCGCCTGCCACCACAGCACCTTGAGGGCTCCGCCGCCCCCGCGCTTCTTCGGCACGAACGTCGATCGCGGACGCGCCTGCGCGTGCGCGACGCCCGCGCCGCCGAGCAGCTGCGTGGCGAGCGGCGCCGTGAGACCGAGCCCCACCATGGTCTGCACGAAGGCGCGGCGAGAGAGGCCGCCGCGCTTCACGTGGGTGATCAGCTCGCGGATCGCGTAGTCGTCCATCACTTTCCTCCCAAACCTTGATGTCTCATGGCCGTCAATTGTGTCCGAAAACCTTGCGTGGGTCGAAGGCGTCGCGTAGTCCGTCGCCGATGTAGTTGATCGACAGCACGGTGAGGAAGATCGCCGTGCCGGGCGCGATCGCCCAGTGCGGAGCGAAGTCGAGGTTGTCCTTGGCGTCGTACAGGATGCGGCCCCACGACGGGATGTCCGGCGGAAATCCGAGACCGAGGAACGAGAGCGTCGACTCCGCGATGATGGCGGCGGCGACGTCGATCGTCGCCGCCACGATCACGGGGCCCATGGCGTTCGGCAGGATGTGCCGGCGCACCTGGCGCAGCGCGGGCGCGCCGAGGCCGCGCGCGGCTTCCACGAACTCCTTCTCGCGCAGCGAGAGGAATTGCGCGCGGACGAGGCGCGCGACCGACATCCAGCGCAACCCGCCGATCACCAGGACGACGAGAATGAAGACGCCGGCTTCGGGGCCGAGCGCCTTTTTCAGGGACTCGCGGAAGAGATAGACGAGCAGGAGGAGCAGGGGAAGGCCGGGGAGACAGAGGAACAGGTCCGTGACGCGCATCAGCGCGTTGTCCGCGGCGCCGCCCGCGAAGCCGGCCGTGGCGCCGATGAGGACGCCCACGGTCATGGCGATCAGCATCGACATCACGCCGACGGCGAGCGAGATCCGGCCGCCGTAGAGCATGCGGGCCAGGACATCCTGCCCCAGATCGTCGGTGCCGAGAGGATGCGCCCACGACGGCGCTTTCAGCTTGGCCTTGAAGTCGATCTCGTCGATCGGGACCCGGTACACGTACGGTCCCGCGACGACGCCGAGGACGAGGATGGCAAGGACGACGGCGCCGAAGACCGCGAGACGATGCTTGAGGAACCGGCGCAGCGTCTCACGCAGCAGCGAGGTGCGCGGCGCCGCTTCGAATGCGAGCGATTCGGCGACAGTGGCCACTCAGCTCACCTATACGAAATTCGGGGATCGAGCCAGCCATAGACGAGATCGGCCGCGAGGTTCGACAGCACGACGAGCGCCGACAACACGAAGGTGATCGCCATCACGACCGGCGTGTCGTTGGCGAGGATGGAGCTGATCAGGAGCGATCCGATGCCGGGCACGCGGAAGATCTGTTCCGTGATGATCGCGCCACCGAACACGGCGGGCACTTGCAGCGCGAGGAGCGTCACGACGGGGATGAGCGCGTTGCGCACCACGTGCTTGACGATCGTGGCCTTCTCCGACAACCCCTTGGCTCTGGCGGTGTTCACATAGTCGAGACGGATGACTTCGAGGACGGCGGAGCGCATGAAGCGCGTGAGGGAGGCGCCCTGGAAGAGGCCGAGCACCGCCACCGGCATGATGGCCTGCTTCACGTGCTCCCACAGCCACGGCCACCCGCTGCCTGCGATGTCGGCCCGGTAGATGAAGGGCAGCCAGTCGAGACGTACGGAAAAGAGCAGGATGAGGAGCAACCCGGTGAAGAACGTCGGCAGCGAAAAGCCGATGAAGGCGAGCGTGGTCGCCGCCTGGTCGAAGATCGAATACGGTTTCAGCGCCGAGTAGGTGCCGATCGGCAGCGCGATGAGGATGGCGAGGATCTGTGCGGAGCCGATCACCACGAGTGTCGTGGGCAGACGCTGCAGGATGAGCGTGTCCACGTCCACGCGGCTGACGAAGGAAAATCCCCAGTCGCCCTTCATCATCGCGCCCGCCCAGCGCGCGTAGCGAATGGGCAGGGGGTCGTCGAGGCCGAACTTCGCGCGGAGGTTCATGCGGACTTCGGGCGGGACGTTCGGGTTGGTCGCGAGCTCTTCGAACGGATCGCCGGGAGCCAGGGCGAGGATCGTGAACAGCACGAGGCTGATCCCCAGGAGAACGGGGATCACGATCAGCAGTCTGCGAAGCGCGTACTTCGCCAATATGTTCCATGGGGGGCTCCGGGCGCCCCCCAATCCCCCCTGCGTTCGCGACCGCCCCGGCGGAGCCAGGGCGGCGCTCGTTAACCGTTTACGCCTCGCGATACCAGTTCTGCAGGTTCCAGAAGTCGGAGTCCCAGCCGCTCTGCTCGATGCGCAGCTTGTTGCTGACCGCGGCCACGCGCGGGCGGAAGACGACCGGGATGACCACGACGTTTTGGATGACCATCTCGTTCATCTTGATGAAGAGCGCGGCGCGCTTGACGGGATCGAGCTCCGACTCCGCGGCCCGGTAGAGCTTGTCGTACTCCTCGTTGCGCCACCGCGTGATGTTGCGACCCTGGAACTTGTTCGCTTTGGACGCGACCTCCCACGACGTGAACTGGTTCATGAACAGCTCGGGATCGGGCTGCGTCATGGTAGTCGTGTACATCTGCAGGTCGGTGGAGAAGTGACCGTAGGTGTCGGGGTTCGCCATGTCCGACGAGAAGTACACCGACGCCGTGATCGACTTGATCTCCATCTCGATCCCGGCTTTGGCGGCCGCCTGCTTGACGATGGCCTGGTTTTTCTGCCGGGGCGAGTTGATCGACGTCTGGTAGACGAACTTCAGCTTCTTGCCGTCCTTGGCGCGGATGCCGTCCGAGCCCTTCTTCCAGCCGGCAGCCTCGAGAATCTGGTTGGCCTTGTCGACGTTGAACTCGAACTTCGTGGCCTTGGAGGCGAACCGCTTCGGCTCGTTCAGGAAGTTCGCGGTGGCAATGCCCGTGCGGCCGTAGATCTGCTCCTGCACGGAGTTCCGGTCGACCAGCACGTTGAGCGCCTGTCGTACCGCCGGGTCGCTCAGCACGGGATGCGTGGTCTTGATGCTCGATCGCTCGCCGTCGACTTCCTTCGCGGGGTCGGTGAAGTTGCACTGGATGTGCTCGATGTTGCCGCCCGCCACGATGTCCGCGCGGCCTTTGCCGCCCTGCTCCATGCGCTTCAGGATCTCGTCTTCGACCTGCATGTTCCACGCGTAGTCGAACTCCCCGGTCTGGATGACCGCGCGCGCCGCGGACACCGCGTCTCCGCCGCCCTTCATCTCGATCGTGTCGAAGTACGGCCGGTTCGGCATGTGATAGCTCGGGTTCAGCGCGCCGAGGACGATGTCGCCCGGCTTGAAGTCGACGAACTTGTAGGGCCCCGTGCCGACGGGCTTGAGGTTGGTCGGCGCCTCGCGCGACTTTCCCCCCTTGAACGCCTCGAACAAGTGCTTGGGGATGATCATGCCGCGCACGCCGACGAACGGATCGGCCCAGAACGGCGTCGGCTTGGCGAACGTGACCTTGATCGTGTGGCTGTCGATCTTGTCGACCTTGATGTCCTTGTAGGTGCCGATCGACACCGACGCCGTCGCCGGATCTGCGCAGTACTCCCACGTGAACACGCAGTCGTCAGCGGTAAACGGCTTGCCGTCGTGCCACGTGACGCCCTTCTTCAGCTTCCACGTGACCGACTTGCCGTCCTTCGAGACGCTGCCGTTCTGCACGCTCGGAATCTCGGCGGCGAGGATGGGCGCCAGGTTCCCGTCGGGATCCCACGACGCGAGTGGCTCGTAGAAGATCCGCGAGCCGTCCTGGTCCTTGGTGCCGACCGCGAAGTGCGGATTCAACAGGGTCGCGCCTTGCCACCAGAGCGTTTTCAGGGCGCCGCCCCCGCCCCGCTTGGTGGGCTTGTACGTGAGCTTCGGCGCCTGCGCGTGCGCGGCGCCCGCGGCGCCCAGCATCTGCGCGGCGAGGGGCGCGGTCAGCCCGAGACCGACCATGGTTTGCACGAAGACGCGGCGGGTGAGTCGTCCCGCCTCGACGTCGGCGATGAGCCCGCGGATTTTCTTCTCGTCCATGACAGCCTCCGGATTTTGAAATTGGGGCGTGAGAGACTCACCCCCAAGCCCCCCATGGTTTCTTGCGGGTGCGCGTCGCTGCGGCGCCTAACTATACACGAGCGCCGGGACGGGCGCGGGCACCGATGTATACTCCGACAGGGGCTGGATGTTCCCGCACCGATGACGAAATTCGCACCGTTGCTGATCGCCTTGCTCCTCGCGCTCGCCGCTGCCGGCGGGGCTGTCTTCGCACTCTCGATCGGCACGCCATCCCGTCCTTCCGACGAGGCCCGGGCCAGTGTGCCGCCTGCCGCGGTCCCGGGTGTCGTGACCCCGACCGTACGAGCTGGAGCCGCCGTGAGTCTCGACGAGGCGATGCGCGAGCTCGACCTGATCCGCCCGTCGCGCCAGAAGGTCGCCGAAGACTTCACGCTCAAGATGCCCGACGGCACGTCGTTCCGTTTGAGCGACCAGCGCGGTAAGACCGTCATCGTGAACTTCTGGGCGACGTGGTGTCCCCCGTGCCGCGAGGAGATGCCCGCGATGGAGCGCCTCTACCGGCAGCACAAGGAGCGGGGGCTCGTGGTGGTGGCGGTCTCGATCGACGCGGACCCCGCCGTCGTCGCGCCGTACGTGCGCGAGAACAAGCTCACGTTTCCGGTGGCGCTCGACCCGAAGTCGGAGATCGCGAACACGTACGGGGTGCGGGCGCTGCCGTCGAGCTTCGTCGTCGATCGTGACGGGACGATGACGGCCTTCGCGCTCGGCCCGCGCCACTGGGACAACGCCGCGTCGCATTCGCTCGTGGAGGCGCTCCGCTGATGATGAACGAGCCCCTCGGCGTCGTCGTCGCGTTCACGGCGGGACTGTTCTCGTTCCTCTCGCCGTGCGTGCTGCCGCTCTTTCCCTCGTACCTGTCGTTCGTGACGGGGATGTCGGTCGCCGATCTGCAAGCCGACCTGACGCCCGCGACGCGGCGCCGCGTCGTGCTGCACGCGCTCGCGTTCGTGCTCGGCTTCTCGCTCGTCTTCGTGTCGCTCGGCGCGTCGTTCAGCGTCGCCGGCCAGGTGCTGCTCGACTACCGCGACTGGATCCGGCGGGTCGGCGGCGCCCTCATCGTGGTCTTCGGCTTCTACATCGCGGGGTTCCTGAACTTCGGGCCGTTCAGCCGGACGAAGCAGTGGCAGATCCGCGAGAAGCCCGCGGGATACGCGGGCTCGTTCGTCGTCGGCCTCACGTTCGCGATCGGCTGGACGCCGTGCGTGGGACCGATTCTCGGCGCCATCCTCTCGCTCGCGGGAACCGCGGACACCGTCGGGCGCGGCATCGGGCTGCTCGTCGCGTACTCCGCCGGTCTCGGCGTGCCCTTCGTGCTGTCGGCGATCGCGCTCGGCGCGTTCCTGCGCTTTTTCAAGCGCTACCGTCCGTTCATTCCGATCGTCGAGCGTGCCGCCGGCGTGATCCTCATCCTCGTCGGCGTGCTCGTGTTCACCAACTACTACGTCCAGCTCAATGCTTGGGCCAATGTGTTCACGCCCGACTGGCTGCTGAAGCGCCTGTGAGCCGGGCGTTCGAGCGCCGGCTTAGTCGGCGCAATCAATTCCTGGAGGAGGCCTCGGAGGGGGCCATCGAGGCCCCCTCCGAATGAGAGTTCGCGTCCGCGTCCCCGCGACCTCCGCGAACCTCGGTCCCGGCTTCGACGCGCTCGGCCTCGCCCTCGGCCTCTACAACGAGGTGGAAGCATGTTCGGCCGCCGCGACGACGGTCTCGATCGAAGGCGAGGGAGCGGGACGGCTGCCGACGAGCGAGAAGAACGTGGTCGTGCGCGCGATCCGCCTCGCGTACGAGGCGGTCGGGCGCGCGGACGAACGCTGGACGGTGCGCTGCGTGAATCGTATCCCCTCCGCGCGCGGGCTCGGGTCGAGCGCGGCGGCGTGGGTCGGCGGGCTCGCGGCGGGCAACGCGCTGCTCGGCTCGCCGCTCGACCGCGCGGCACTGCTGCGGCTGGCCGCGCGGGCCGAGGGACATCCGGACAACGTGGCCGCAGCCGTCTACGGAGGCCTGACCGTCGTCGGCGGTGAAGGGGACGGCGTCGTCGCGCTGACGCTGCCCGTGCCGTCGTCCCTCGTCTGGGTCGTGCTGGTGCCGGACGTGACGAGCGCCACCTCGGACGCGCGCGCCGTATTGCCCGCCACGGTCCCACGCGCGGATGCCGTGTTCAACGTCCAGCGCGTCGCGCTCCTGCTCGCGAGCCTGCAGCAGGGCCGCCTCGATACGCTCGGCGCCGCGCTCGACGATCGTCTGCATCAGCCCTACCGTCGTCGGCTGTTTCCGTGGATGCCGGCGGTGGCTGATGCCGCGCGCGCGGCCGGCGCGCTCGGCTGCGTGCTGAGTGGCGCCGGCCCATCGCTCCTCGCGATCACGGCTGGTGCCGACGTGAGCCAGGCGGTCGCGATGGCGATGGAACAGGCGCTCGCGCAGGCCGGGGTGCGCGGGAGCGCGCGCGCGCTGGGAGTCGATACCGAGGGCGTGGTCGTGGTAGAGCACGCGGCATGAGCCCCGCAGTTCGGCCGGGCGTCCTGCCTGATCACGCGCTGCGCGCGGCCGCGCGCGACGGGTGGATCACCGCGAGTAACGCGCTCACGGATGCGCAGTTTCAGCCGTCGAGCCTCGATCTTCGGCTCGGCGCGACCGCGTATCAGCTCCGCGCGAGCTTCCTGCCGTATCGCCAGCCCGTGCAAACGCGGCTCACGCAGAAGGATTTCACCGACGTCGACCTCGTGCTCGACGAGCTGTCGCTTACCTCGGGCGCCACGTTCCAGCGTGGATCCGTGTACCTGGTGCCGCTCCAGGAATCGCTCGCGCTCCCACGGGAGGTGCGTGGCCGCTGCAATCCCAAGAGCACGACCGGCCGCCTCGACATCTTCACGCGCGTCATCGCCGACAACACCGCGCGCTTCGACGAGATCGACGCCGGGTACCGCGGACCGCTCTACGTGGAGGTGTCGCCCCAGTCGTTCCCGGTGCGCGTGCATGCGGGGTCGTCGCTCAGCCAGCTCCGGTTGCTCGCAGGCGCCACGGCGCTGAGCGATGGGGCACTCGAGCGCCTGTATCGCGAGACCCCGTTGCTCTTCGACGACGACGATCGGCCGATCGCGCCGAGCCGCCGTCTCATCAGCGACGGGCTCTGCATGGGGGTGGACCTCTCGGGGCGCCACACGGATGGCATCATCGGCTACCGCGCGCACGCAAACCCGCCGGTCGTGGACATGAGCCGAATCGGGTTCTACGATCCCGGCGAGTTCTGGGAGCCCATCAAGCGCCCGAATCGCGACTCCTACATCCTCGAAGCGAACCGGTTCTACATCCTCGCTTCCAAGGAGCGGATTCGCGTCCCGCCCGCGTACGCCGCGGAGATGGTGGTCTATGACGCAGGGGCGGGGGAGATCCGCACGCACTACGCGGGATTCTTCGATCCGGGCTTCGGTTTCGGGGCCGGCGACGTGCTCGGCACGAAGGTGGTGATGGAGGTT
>JBGOTH010000066.1:0-10304 GCA_041476345.1 Methylomirabilia bacterium | reverse complement strand
TGACCAGCGTGGCCACCGCCAACACGGCCATGTTCGTGGCCGACGCAATCCTCGACACGATCTCGAGCTCCCGCGGCTCCCTCGGTGCCGCGCAGAACCGCCTCGCCTCCACCGTCGCCAACCTCGGCGTGGTAGCGGAGAAGGTGTCGGACGCGCGCGGCCGGATCATGGACGCCGACTTCGCGCAGGAGACGGCGGCCCTCACGAAGGGTCAGATCCTTCAGCAGGCCGGCATCTCGATCCTGGCGCAGGCCAACACGCGTCCCGAGGCCGTGCTGAAACTTCTTCAGTAGCGTCACCACCGGTGGCCGGGGGGTTCGCGAGAGCCCTCCGGCCGTCTGGCATACATCGTGTAGACGGGAGCGTGCATGGGAACGATTTCGTTCGCCGGGCTGGCCACGGGTCTGGACACCAACAGCCTCATCCAGCAGATACTGGCGGTGCAGCAACAGCCTATCGCCGCGCTGCAAACCAAGAAAGTCAAGTTCCAGGCGCTCTCCACCGCGTTCCAGGACCTCAACAACAAGCTCGTCAGCTTCAAGACCCGGGCGGACGGCCTGAAGGACCCGGCAAGATTTTTCTCCCGCTCGGTCACTTCTTCCCTCGACACCGTCGCGTGGGCCAGTGCCGCTCCGGGCGCCGTCAAGGGCACGTTCACGCTCACGGCGTCCGGGCTCGCTCGGGGCTCGATCGCCGCTGCCTCCGTGACGAAATCGAGCACCAGCGACACCGTGGCCTCGACCACCGACACCTTCCAGTTCAAACTCGGGACGAGCGGCAGCGTGGTCAACGTGAGCGTCACCCCGACGACGACGCTCGATCAGCTCGTCGCGGGCATCAACAACGCGTCCGCGGGCGTGAGGGCCAGCCTCGTGAACGCGGGCTCGTCGGGCACGCCGGCCTACAAGCTCGTCCTCACAAGCAATGCCACCGGGGCCGCCAACGACATCGTGATCGTCCACGACCCGACCACGCTGTCGATCGCGAACACCCAGACCGCGGTCGACGCGACCTTCAGCGTGACGGGCCTGGGGTCGTTCACGCGGTCCACGAATACGTTCTCGGACGTGATCGACAGCGTGACGATCACGCTCAAGGCGGGCAGCGGGAGCACGGATCTCGCCGTCGACTACGACGCGAGCGCCACGCAAAGCAAGGTCCAGTCGCTGATCGACTCCTTCAACACCGTCGTCGGGGCGATCGACACGCAGTCCGCCGTCACCCAGAACCCCGGTGGGACGGTCTCGACCGGCGCGTTCACCGGCGACAGCACCCCGCGCCTGATCCGCACGACGCTGGCCGGGGCCATGGACACGACGGCGCCCGGGGCATTCTCCCGGATGGCCCAGCTCGGGATCATCACGCAGCGCGACGGCACCCTGGCGCTCGACGAGACGAAGTTCCGCAAGGCGCTCACCGACAATCCCCTCGCCGTCAGCGCCCTCATCGCGGGCACGGCGACGACCCCCGGGATCGCGGCCCAGCTCTCGAGCAAGCTCGCGAGCGCCACGCAGGCGATCACCGGCACCATCGCCGTCCGCCAGGACGGGATCACCACGACGATCAAGAACATCCAGCAGCAGATCGACACCGCCACCGCCCGCCTCAATCAGACCCAAGATGATCTGAAGCAGCGCTTCGCGGCGCTCGAGCAGCAGATCGCCCGGCTGCAGCAGACCGGGAACGCGCTGCTCGCGCAGCTCGCGAACCTCGGCGCGAGCTCGAAGTCCTCGAGCGGAGGCTAGAGCGTCGTGGCAGGCGGGATCCTCGGCACCTACACGAACGTCTCCGTCGGCACGGCAGATGCCCGAACGCTGGTCGTTCAGCTCTTCGATGGGGGGCTTCGCTTCCTGGCGAGAGGCAGGCGAGCGGCGGCGGCCGGGAACCAGGCCGACTTCGCCTACGCCGTCAGCCGTGCGCACGCGATCATCGGTGAGCTCTCGAATGTGCTCGATCGGGACACCGGCGGCGAGGTGACGCAGAATCTCCACCGACTCTACGATTTCATGCTCCATCATCTGACCGAGGGACTCGCGCGCAAGAGCCCCGTCCACCTCGATCGTGTCGCCACGATCCTCCAACCCCTGCGCGACGCGTTCGATGCCGCACGTTGACCTGGCCGCGGAGCTCAACGCGCTCGCCGAGGCGAGCGCCGACGCGCTGAGCCGCCTGCGCGACGGGGACGAGCACGGCACGGTGGAGGTGGTGGAGCGTCGCGAGCGTCTGCTCCACGAGCTCGGCGAGCACACGGTCGACGTCGGGCCGGCGCTGGTCGAAGCGGCGCGCGCCGCGATGGCGCTCGACCCCGAGCTGATGGCGATGCTGCGCTCCCATCAGGCCGACATCGGACGTCGGATCCAGCGCCTGGCCCACGCGCGGCGATCGCTTTCGTCCTACGGCGCGACGGGTCCGCGCAGCGCGCTCTACGTCGAGCGCCTCGGCTGACCCCCTGTCAGACGGCGTGACCGGCGCCGTCGGCGCCGGCGTCGGTGACCGCCCGCATCAGCGTATCCCGCAGATCCTGGAGGATGAACGCCACGCTGTCGAGCTGCGACTCCCCCGCCTGGTGCAGGCAGTAGTCGTACACGCGACGGAACCCCTCCGCGATCTCGCCGTACTCGTAGTTGAGCGACGCGAGGAGCTCGCCCACGACCGTCGTGACCTGCGCGGCATCCTGCTGGGCGCAGCCGTCGAGGCCCAGCTCGTAGAGGCCGAGCAGACGGTCCGAGGTGCCGAGGAACCGGAGCTCGATGATGACGCGCTCCAGCGTCGGGGGTGCGATCACGGTCTGGTCGATCGTCCTGGCTTTCGTCGACATCGCTGTCTCCTTTGTCGCCCGTGTTCGGGCACCCTCAAGATTCCGTGCTGCCGGGACGATGCAACGAGACGGCCACACCGATGGCGCTGCGCAACGCGGTGAAAGCGTGGGCCTTCCCGTCCGCGGTGCCACGCTTGTCAGCGCGCAGGGGGGAAGCGTTTGCCGGGTGAGCGGAAGGGTGCGCTCGGCTACGAGAGGAAATCGGCGAGCGACTGCTTGAGCAGTCGCGCGCCGGCGGCCAGACCCGCCTGGTAGAACGTCTGGATCTGGTTCAGGTCGCTGATGGCTTTCACCATGTCGACGTCCTCGATGGACGAGAGCGACGTCGCCAGCGTCACCGCGTCGTCCTTCAGCCGGCTCTCCAGCGTGTCGAGCCACCCGAGGCGTGTGCCGACGAGCACCGACGCGGTCGTCGCGCGGTCGTGGCCGGCCGTGACATTGTCGAGCTCCGCGCGGACGTTCGCGGCGTTGTTCGTGTCGAGCGCGTCGCGAAGGCGGATCAGCGTGTCGAAGACGTTCGTCGGGTCGCTCGCCGCGCCGAACACGATGTTCCCGGACACCCCTTGCGCGACCGTCAGTCCGTCGGCCACCTCCGCCCGCATCTGGCCGTCGATGCCGCGCGCGTTCACGGTGACGGCGCTGATCGCGCCGTTGACGTCGCGGGTGACCGCGTACGGCGCCGTTGTCACTTCCTGGCCGCCGAAGATCATGGTGCCGTCGGACCCTCGCGTGTTGCCGAACGACACCATCGCCTCGAGGATCTGGTCGACCTGCGCGCCGAGCGCCTGGCGAGAGAGCGCGTCGTTCGAGTCGTTCGCACCCTGGATCGCGACGTCCTTCGCCTGCTGCAGGCCGTCGATCACCGAGCGCAGCACCGAATCCGCGGAGCCGAGGCTGCCGCGCGCGATCGCGATGTTCTTCTGGAGCTGGTCGTTGGCCGCCTGGCGCGAACGCACGACCAGTGCGTTCGCGGTGCCGCCGGGATCGTCGGCGGGCGCGTTGATGCGGCGGCCCGTCAAGATGAGCTGCTGCTGCGTGGCCAGCGCCGTCAGCGCCGTTTGCAGATCGTTGGCGAGCTGGGCGTTGATGATACCGGGCGTCACGCGCATGCGTCGGCCTCCCTCACGCCGCCACCGCCTGGCCGACGACGTCGAGGAGTGTCTGGATCATGGCGTTGACGGTGGTCGCATAGCGCGCGGCGGCCGTGTACGCCGCCTGGCCCTGCGAGAGATTGATCATCTCGTCGTCGATCGACACGCCGGACACCTGCTGCTGGAGGTTCTGCACGACCTGCACCGCCGCCTGCTGGCGGCTCACGCCCTCGGTCGCGGTCCGCATCTGCGAGCCCACGCTCGCGACGGTCGCGCCGTAGAAATCGGTGAAAGTCTGCGTCCCGGACCCGAGAGCGAGCTTCGTGCTCAATCGGGCGAGGGCGAGCGCGTTGCTCCCGTCGCCGGCATGCACGAGCCCTGCGCTGTCCGCCACGGCGGCGGCGATCTTCGTGACGTCGCCCGACACCAGCGGGTTCACGGCGAGCGACGACGCGGTGGACCCGGTGAAGAACGTATTGAGGCCCAGCGCGGCGAGCGTGTCGGACGTGTCGCCCGCGAACGTGAAGGCCGAGCCCGCGGCCGCCGTGATCGTGATCTTGCCGCCGCTGATGGACGCGGTGAGTCCCGGAATCGCGTTGATCGCGGTGCGCACGTCGTCGAGCGTCGTCGTCCCCGCCGTGACGGGCACGGCGACGTTCGCGGTGACGGCACCCGTCGCATCGTGCACGATCATTTTGAAGCTGCCGGTCACGGGCGTCACGGCGAGGCCGGCGGCGGTGAGCGCCGCCGACGAGGCGCTCACCGCGTTGGCCGCCGTGAGCGTCGTGAACTCCGTCAACCCCGTGCCGCTCGCCTGGAGCCGGTTCACCGCGAGCGCGATCGAGCCCGCGAGCGTGTCGAGGTCCGCCGCGGCCTGCTTGATCGATCCGTTCGAGAGATTGCGCGCCTCCAGCAGTCCCGAGAGCTCGCCGCTCTTCGGCAGCACGGCCAGCGAGCCGCCCGCGGTGAGGTCGACGGTGTCGGTGCCGCCGTTGAGCGTCGCCGCCAGCAGGAACGCGCTCCGGCCGTCGACGAGCAGCACGCCGGTGCCGGTGAGCGCGAGCTGAACGCTGCCGTCACTGCGGTCCGTCTCGGTGACGCCGGCGATCTGACCGAGCCTGGTCACGAGCACGCCGCGTTGATCGAGAAGATCGCTGGGCGGCGCGGTTGGCGGCGCGCCGACGATCTGACGGTTGAGGTCCGCGATCTGCGTGATGAGCTGATTCGCTTCGGTCACCCGCTGCTGGATCTCGGTGGTGACGTCGGTCTTGAGCTGGTCGATCCGGCCGCGCATCAGCTGAAACGTCTGCGCGACGCGCGCGCCCGCGTCGGCGACGGCAACGCGCACCGCCTGATCCGTGGGGCTCACCGACAGCTGCTGGAATCCCTGGAAGAGCTGATTGACGTCGGCGCTCAGGCCCTCGCCCGGCTGCGCGTTGAACACCGCCTGCAGCCGCTGCAGGACGTCTTCCTGCGCCTGGTTCTTGCCGAGCGTCTGCTGCTCGCTCAGCAGCGAGAAGTCGAGGAACCGGTCGCGCAAGCGCGTGATGGAGCCGACGTCCACGCCGCCGCGGTTCGGCGAGGTGACGAGGTCCACCCGCTCACGGCTATAGCCCGGCGTCGCCGCGTTGGCGAGGTTGTGACCCGCGACCTGCACCGCGGTCTGTTGCGCGTTCAACGCGCGCCGCGCGAGATCGAGCGTGCCGAGAAGGTTCGTCGGGTAGATCATCGCTCAGGCACTTCTGTCCACGAGCCTCGCGCGCCCCGGCCGCCCGGGCTGGCGGCCCGTGGCCACGTAGACGGGCGCGGGCTCGGGTGCCGGCGCCATCACCTCGCGCACGAGACCCTCGATGCACGCAACGGCGCGCTCGATGAGAAAGGCGTTGCGACGGTTGCGAACGTCGATCGCCTCGAGCAGCCCTCTGAGCTCGGCGTGGAGCGCCCACAGCGCGGCGGGGGCGGACGGCATGCGCTGGAGGAGCGCAGCGAGCGACAAGCCGCGGCTCTCGACGTCGAGCGCGTCCGCGATCGCGCCGACGAGCGCCTGCCGTCGCTGGTCGAGCCTGAGGAGGCGTCGCAGGACCGGAGCCTGCCGGAACATGACGGCGGCGACGCGGCCGGCGTCGGCGCGCGTCAACGAGACCTCCTGCTCGTCGAGCAGCGGCACGAGCTCCCGGAGCGCGTCGGCCTCCGCCGCGAGGACGCCGGTCAGATCCTCGTAGAGCTCGCTCACGCCGTTCCGAGCGCGGCCGCCGTCGCCGAGTCGTCGAGCATCGGCCGCGCGACCGCGGCGCCGTCCGGCTGGTAGCGCCCGGACGCGACGAGCTGGCGGAGCTGGTCCACGCGCTCGGGCCGGGATGCCTCGTGGCCGTCGAGCCGCGCCCGCAAGCTCACAAACAGGGCGCCGCGTGCCGACAGATGAACGAACGACGCCGACGGATCGGCGGCCCCTTGGCCGTCGGCGGGCCCGCGCGCGCGGGGTGCGCGCGGGGTGCGCGTCGGCCTTCCGATGTCGTTGAGCTTCGGTCCCTCGTTGCCGGCGCCGTTCGGGATGGTGGTCACGGGAGCCCTCCTTCTCGGCTTATCGGCACGGCCGGCGGCTGGCTTGAGGCGTTTCTCGCCGCGCCCTGCCGGCGCGCGACGTCCCTGGCCAAAAGGTCGGCGAGCCCGATGCCTCCGCCCTTCGCGAGCGCCAGTCCGAACTGCTCGTCCATCATTTCCTGGTAGACGCGCTGGTTCTGCCCTGAGAGCGGCCCCCCAGTGTTGGACGAGGCTTGCCGCATCATCTGGAGCATCTGAGTGAGAAAAATCGCCTCGATCTTGCTCGCAGTGTCGCGAAGCTGGCGCACGTCCGCCGGCGTCATCGCCATCGATGTCGCGGGGGTCGGCGTGACCGCCGGGATCCGCACGACGGCATCCATCACATGATCTCCAGGTCGGCCATGAGCGCACCGGCGGCGCGAATGGCCTGCATGATCGAGATCAAATCGCGCGGGGTCACCCCGAGCGCGTTCAGGCCCTGGACGACGTCACCGATGCTGACGCCCTCGTTCACGACCAGGAGGCGGCTCTTCTCTTCCTTCACCGTGACGTTGCTGCGAGGGACAACCACGGTCTGCGCTCCCTGCGGCGCAAAAGCGCCCGGCTGCGAGACCTGGGGCTGTTCCTTCACCTGGATCGTGAGGTTGCCGTGGGCGATCGCGACCGTGGAGATCCGGATCTGGCTGCCCATGATGATCGTCCCTGTCCGCTCGTTGATGACGACGCGGGCCGGCACATCGACGCTGAGAGTCAGGGTCTCGATCCGCGCGATGAACTCCATGAGCCGCGGCTGGTAGGACACCGGCACGCTGACGGTCACCGTCGACGGATCGACCGCCCGGGCGACCGCGCCTTCTCCCGCACCGTTCACGGCTTCCGCGAGGCGGACGGCGGTGGTGGCGTCGGGCCTCTGCAGCATCAGCGTCACCGAGCCGGTGTCGAGCACACTCACGACCTCGCGCTCGACGATGGCCCCGTTGGGAATCCGGCCCACGGTCGGATGGTTTTTCTGGACGGTGTCGCCGGACGCGCCGGCGGCGGCGGACCCGCCGACGGAGAGCGGACCCTGCGCGAGCGCGTACACGCGCGCGTCCGGTCCCTGGAGCGGCGTCAGCAAGAGCGTGCCGCCCTGCAGCGTGGAGGCGTCGCCGAGCGAGGAGATCGTCACATCGACGGTCGATCCGGGCTTGGCGAACGGCGGCAGCTTGGCGGTGACGATGACGGCCGCGACGTTCTTGCCTTCCAGGCGCTCGACCGGCACCGCGATGCCGAGACGCTGCAGCATGTTGGCGATCGTCTGCGGCGTGAAAGGGCTGTTCGTGCTCTTGTCACCCGTCCCTTGCAGGCCGACGACGAGGCCGTAGCCGTACAGGCTGTTGTCGCGAATCCCGAGGACCCGCGCGATGTCCTTGACCCGCGCCTCGGCGCCTGCGGGCGCCGTCGCGGGCGCGCTCGCGCCGGCCCAGGCGGCCATGGCGACGAGGACGGCGAGCGCCCGCCGCATCAGAAGAGCCTGAGCCAGTCGAGGAGGCGGTAGAGAATCCCGGGACGCTGCGCTTCCGCGAGCACGCCGTTGCCGACGATCTGAACTTCGGCATCCGCGAGCTGGCTCGAGAGCACGGTGTTGGCACCGGTGATGTCCTGAGGCCGCACGATCCCGCTGATCGTCGCGACCTGCGTCTCGTCGTTCACGAGGACCGCGCGGCGGCCCTCGATGACGAGGTTGCCGTTGTCGAGGACCTTCACCACGCGCGCCGGGATCTGCGCGGTAAGCTTGTCGCTCCGATCGATCGAGCCCTTGCCCTCATACGCGGCCTTGCCCTCGAGGTCGAGCTTCAGATTTCTCGCGGACGTGGGACTACGCGTCGGCAGCGCGAGGCCGGGAAAGTCGTTGAGCCCCGCGGTCCGGCTCGTGTTCTTCGAGGTCGTCGTGTTCGCGGAGCGCGACTGGCTCGACTGCTCGACGACGACGATCGTCAGAATGTCGTTCACCGCGCGCGCGCGATGGTCGGCGAACAGCCCGGCTCCGGAGCTGCCTTCGTGCCAGAGCGACTGGGCATGCGCGAGTGCCGGCGCCGCGGCCAGCACGGTCAGCGCCAGCATCGCTGCGGCGAGCGCGCCGCTCATCGATCGGCCCCTAGCCGGCGGTACGGCACGCGCACGACGCCGCCGCCCTCCACCAAGCCGACGACCTCGCGCTTCGAGGCGACGTTCAGCACGCGGACGGCGCCGCCGCGACGCGCGTCCTCGCTCGCCTGCCCCTGCGTCGTGATGCGAAAGCCGTTGCCCTCGAGGAGGAGCGTCACGAGGTCGCCGCGCTTGACCGCGATGCGCGGCCGCACCACGCGCGACGTCAGCATCTCCCCCGCCTGCAGCGGGCGCAAAAGCTCGAGGTCGGCCGGGTCGCCGATCTCGGTGACGGCATCGGGCGGAGCTTCCGCGGCGGGACGCCGCTCGCGCCGGAGGTCGTCCGCGGCGATCGCGCGCCGCGGCTCGAGCGGCCGGACGGCGACGACCACGTTGACGAGCCGCGCGAGCTGGAAGGTGAGGACGACCTGGTGGCGCTCGCGGTCGTTCACCCGCACGGTGACGGTGGCGACGACGGTCGGCGCACCGGGCGCGCTCTCGTGGAGCCGGGCATCGAGCCTGAGCGCGCCCGTCGCCACGCGAAGGTCGTCGGCGCGGCCGATGGGCATCAACGCCGCCGGCTCACCGCGGGCATCCGCGGCTTCCAGCCTCGGGCCGGCTTCGCGACGCACGGCGTCTACGAGATCGGCCGCGCGGACGAGCTGAAACGCGCGCGTGACGAGGACGCGCACGGCGCCGGCGATCTGCACCCGCGCCGCCTCCGCCGGCAACCGCCCGCGCACCGATTCCGGGTAGAGCGCGTGCGTCGCGCCCGGCGGCGGCGCGGGCGCGATGCGCACGGCGCGCAGCCGGTCGGCCAGCGGGCCGTCGCCCTCGACGGCCGCGACGTCGGACAAGAGAATGTCGTCGCCGTGGATCGTCGCTTCCGGCATGAAGCGCACGACGACCGGCGCCGCGTCCACGGCGACGGGCGCGAACGCCACCGCCAGCGCGAGCAGGAAGAGACGCCGCACTAGAGCCTCCGCAGGCTGTTGGCGATGCTGAGCATTTCGTCGGCGGTCTGGATCGCCTTCGAGTTCGCCTCGTAGGCGCGCTGGCTCGTGATCATCGCCACCATCTCGTCGACGACCTTCACGTTGGCGAGCTCGAGGAACCCCTGGGAGAGCGTGCCGAGTCCGCCCACTCCCGGGTTACCGACCACCGCCGTGCCCGAGGCCGCGGTCGGCATGAAGAGGTTCTTGCCGATGCTGAGCAGACCGCCCGGGTTGACGAACTGCGCGAGCTGGATCGTGCCGAGCGTCGAAGCCGTCGTCGAGTTCGCGGCGGTGACCGACACCGTACCGTCCGAGCCGATCGTGACGTTGCTCGCACCCGGCGGAATCACGATATTCGGCAGCAGCACGGCGCCGTCCGACGTCACGATCCGGCCCGTGCCGTCCTTCTTCCAGGCGCCCGCGCGCGTGAAGGCTGTAGTGCCGTCGGCCCGCTGAACCTGGAAGAAGCCGTCCCCTTCGATCACGAGATCGAGCGGATTGTCCGTCTGCTGGAAGTCGCCCTGGCTGAAGATGCGCTGCGTCGCGACCGGCCGTGAGCCGAGGCCCACCTGGATGCCGGTCGGGATGATCGTCCCCGCCGTCCCCTGCGTGCCGGGCGCGCGGTACGTCTGATAGAGCAGGTCCTGGAAATCGACGCGCGTGCGCTTGAACCCCGTGGTGTTCACGTTCGCCAGGTTGTTGGCGATGGTGTCGAGGTTGAGCTGCTGCGCC
>JBGOTH010000065.1:0-10366 GCA_041476345.1 Methylomirabilia bacterium | reverse complement strand
TCGATCGCCGTGAGGACGGCGAGCGCGGCGACGATCGTCTTGCCTGATCCGACGTCGCCCTGCAGCAAACGATGCATGGGGAAGGGCGCCGCCATGTCGCCGCGGATCTCGTCCCACACGCGCTCCTGCGCCGCCGTCAGCACGAAGGGAAGCGACGCGCGCAGGCGCTTCACGAGCGTGCCGGGGACATTCATCGCGATCCCGCGGCTGCGCGTCACGCGGGCGCGCAGGATCGCCAGCCCGACCTGCAACAGCAGGAAGTCGTCGAAGGCGAGCCGGTGATGGGCCGCGGCGAGCGCGGCGGCGCTCTCCGGAAAATGCGCGTTGCGAACCGCCGCCGCGAGGCCGGGCAGCTTGCGCCGCTGCCGCACGGCCTCCGGTAGCATCTCCGGCACTTCGTGCACGTACTTCTCGACGATGTTCCACATGAGCCGCCGGAGGGGCCGCTGCGTGAGCCCCTCGGTGGTCGAGTAGACGGGCACGAGACGGCCGGTGTGCAGCCGCTCGTCGTCTTCGCCCGCTTCCACGATCTCGAAGTCCGGCTGCCGGATCGTGATGGCACCTTGATAGCGCTCGATCTTGCCGTGCAGGACGAGGCGCTGCCCGCGCTGGAAGATCTTCGCGAGGTAGGCGCCCCCGAACCACGTGGCGGTGGCGTGGCCGGTCTGATCGCGCAACATGATCGCGAACGGCACGCGCGCGCGGCGTGGCGGCGCCGGACTGATCCCCGAGACCACGCCGGAGGTCGTAGCCGCTACTCCCGGCTGGAGGTCGCAGAGCGGCGTGAGGCGCGTGCGGTCCTCGTGGCGAAGCGGCACGAAGAAGAGCGCGTCGCCCACGGTGGCGAGCTCCTTCTTAGCCAGCTGGGCCGCGCGCTGGGGCCCGACGCCCTTGGTGAACTGGAGCGGCGTCTCGAGCCCGGTGCCTGTCGTGGGCGTAGTTTGCCTGATAGGGCCCACTGTGTTAAAAAGTTTGTTCGTTGCCTGCCGAGCAGACAAAGGAGCGGTGATGGCCCAGCGTTGTGACGTTTGTGGAAAAGGTCCGTCGGTCGGTCATACGGTCAGCCACGCCAACAAGCACTCGAAGCGACGCTGGCTGCCCAACCTCGTGGCGATCCGGGCTCTCGTATCCGGACGCATGAAGCGAGTGAAGGTCTGCACGCACTGCTTGAAGGCCGGAAAGATCACGAAAGTCATCTAGTGGTCTGATTTAGGCACAACCGGGAGGGGGCGCAAGCCCCCTCCCGACTGGTTGACGAGGCAGGAGGCCGCCACCCCCCGCCCTCGACGGATGCTGCGTTACTTCTTCTTCTTCTTGGCCTTCTTCTTCGCCATGGAGGAAATCACCCCCTCCCACTGGTGGAGTCACAACACCGGCACGATCGCCGGCTTCCTTACTTCTTCTTCTTCTTGGCCGCCTTCTTCTTCTTCGCCATGAGAGCTCACCCCCCTCCGTTGGGCTAGTAGCCCATCGCTTCGCGACGCAGGTGCTCGGCGAGCTCTCGCCCGCGCCGCTCGTAGTGGAGAAGATCGACGTAGAGCTGTGGCAGCCCGGCCACCTTCAACCCGCCCTTTTCTAGCGCACCGTCGAAGAGGCCCGCGTCGTACGGCGTGAGGAGATGCACGCTAGCGTCGTCCGCCGCGGCGGGCCGAAGCCCCAGGCCGCGCGCGACCGGCGCTGGGTCTCCTTCGACGTACGCGTGGATTTCGGTCAGACGCTGGGACGAGGCGACCAGGAGCGACAGCCCTGCGGCCAGCGTGAACGCATAGCGCCGGCCTTCACCGGTGATCGCCCGGGCGATCTCCGCCATGAACCGGCGGCCCACGCGCTCCGGGGCTACGTACGACGCGATCTCGTTCGTGCGGTAGGTGTACGAGTCACCCCAGGCATCGAGGAGATCAGCCGGCTTGCCCAGCGTGATCCGCTGGCTGCCGTCCCGCTCTACCCAGGCGAGGTCCTCGAGGCGCTTCACGACGTTGTACGAGTGGCCGAGGCTCACGCCCGCCGCCTTCGCCAGTTCCTCCAGCCGCCACGCCCGTCCGGCGTCTTCGAGCAGGAGGCGCACCACGCGTGTGGCGCGCGGCGCGAAGAGCGAGCGTAGCGGCCGCGTGGACGGCCGAACGTTGCGCTTGCCTTCTTTTTCGATGAGGACGCTCTCGAAGGCGAGATGGCAATTGCCTGAGAGATCGACGTAACCGAAGCCGTGGTTCTTGAGGATCCTGGCACTCTGGGGCCCGATATAGACAGCCGTCGCGACCGGGTAGGCACCGCTCAGATCGCGCTTGATGTCATTAAAGCGGGTGACGGCGGCCCGGATTTGTCGCGGTTGGCCGAGAGAACTGACCTCAAGCACGAAGACGTGATCCTGGCCGCTGAGCTTGAATTTCAGCACTAAGTCCGCGGTCTGTCTGGCAATCCTCGCGTCGGCGACCTCTTCCCAGCCCTGGGCCTTGGGAAACAGCTCCTTCAGCCGCTGGACTGCTTGCCGCCGTATCTCTGAAGATTTCAGCATGTTTCGCTGGGTCGGCCTCTTTCAGCATCCGCTGAAACTATACGAACAGCTGAAAGTACGTGTCAACAGAAAACTTGCAGTTCAGGCCTCGAACAGTCGCGGGCTGTGGCTTTACAGGCGCTACCGGTGGGGCTGGAGACTACTCTTCGTCATCTTCGATCCGGTGCATCGTCTCGTCGTCGAGCCCGAAATAGTGACCGATCTCGTGGATGACGGTCTCACGCACGAGATCCGCCATCTCTTCTTCGTCGACGCAGTCCTCTTCGATCGGGCCCTGGTAGATCGTGACGCTGTCGGGCAGGACGTTCCCGTATCCGGAATCCCGCCGCGTGATGTCGATCCCGCGATAGAGCCCGTAGAGCGTATCCGGCGGCTCGATCCCCATCTCGGACAGAGTCTCGTCGTCCGCCCAATCCTCGACGACGATGGCGACGTTCTTGATCTTGTCCTTGAATTTCTTGGGCAGCTTCCGCATCGCCTTCTCGACGAGCGCTTCGAACCGCCGCCTATTCATGACGCGCCTCTATCTGGGGGCACGATGACTGGAGCGCAGCGACAGTCGAGCGGTGCTGGGGTGCGACGACGCGAGCGAAGCGACCGTCGAGAGCTGGTGGGCACGATGACTGGAGCGAGGCGACCGTCGAGGCGAGGAAGGCCGTTGGGTAAGCGACGTGAGGATTGGCGAGAAGGGTCCAGATGCGAGGAAGCGAGGAGTGGCCCGACTGAGGCGTAGCCCGGCTACGTCGCAGGGAGGGCCCGACGAGCTGACGACGCAGATGGGCCCTTATCGCCGATCCTCACAAGAGCCTATAGCCCGCGGACGCGTTCGACGTTGATGACGTCGGGCACTTCGCGAATGGCGGTCATGATGTCTTGGAGCTGGGAGAGGTCGGCGACTTCGATCACGAAGCGATTGATCCCGCGGCGGTCGTCGGTGACGGTGACCTCGGCTTTCGTGATGTTGCCGTTCTTCGCGCTGATGGCCCCCGTGATCTCGGACAGAAGGCCATTGCGGTCGCGGCCGATATAGACCGCCACCCGCACGGGACGCTTCGCGGGCTCGTCGACGTCCCACTCGACGTCGATGATCCGCTCGCGGTCGAGCACGCTCTTCGCGACGGTGAGACAGTCCCGCGCATGGACGGTCAGGCCACGCCCGCGCGTGATGAATCCCACGATCTGGTCGCCGGGGAGCGGGTTGCAGCACTTCGCGAAGCGGATGAGCAAATCCTCGACACCGCGGATGTGCACCCCCTGCTCGTCCTTCGGCCGCGTCGTCGTCGTGCGCGGGCGCTCCGTGGGCTCCAGCAAGCCGCCGGGCGCGAGCCTGTTGAGGAGCTGGTGGACCGAGGCCTTGCCGTACCCGATGCCCGCGAGCAGGTCGTCGACGGCCGGGTGGCCGAGATCGGCGGCGATCTTCTTGATCTCCTCGCCGGCGAGCAGCGCCGGCGCGTGCAGCCGGTACTTCTTGGCCTCGCGCTCGAACATCTCGCGCCCCAGCTCGATCGAGCGGGCGCGCTCCTCCACTTTCAGCCACTGGTTGATCTTCGTGCGCGCGCGCGTGGACTTGACGATCTTCAGCCAGTCGCGGCTCGGGTGCTGGCTCGGCGACGTGACGACCTCGACGATGTCGCCCTGGCGCAGCACGTGGCGGAGCGGCACCAGCTTGTTGTTCACCTTGGCGCCCACCGTATGCTCGCCCACCTTCGTGTGGACGGCGTAGGCGAAGTCGATCGGCGTGGCGCCCTCGGGCAGCGCCTTCACGTCGCCCTTCGGCGTGAAGACGTAGACCTCGTCCGGGAAGAGGTCCACGCGGACGCTGTCGAGAAACTCGGCCGGGTCCTTCGTGTCCTGCTGCGTCTCCATGAGCTGGCGCAGCCACAGCAACGAGTCGTCGATCTTGTCCTTGCCGGTCTTCTTTTCCTTGTAGAGCCAGTGGGCGGCGATGCCGTCCTCGGCGATGCGGTGCATGTCCCACGTGCGCATCTGGATCTCAACCGGCTCGCCCTTCGGCCCGATGACCGTCGTGTGAAGCGACTGGTACATGTTGACCTTGGGCATCGCGATGAAGTCCTTGAACCGGCCGGGCACCGGCTTCCAGAGCGAATGGATGACGCCGAGCGCGCCGTAGCAGTCGCGGACGGAGCTCGTGATCACACGCACGGCGGTGAGGTCGTAGATCTCGTCGAACTCCCGCCCCTGGTCGTGCATCTTCTTCCAGATCGAGAAGAAGTGCTTGGGCCGGCCGCGAATCTGCGACTCGATGCCGACTTCCGACAGCTTCTTCTCGATGATCGTGATGACCTGGTTGATGTCCGCCTCGCGCTCGAGGCGCCGCTTGGCCACCCGCCGCTGCAGGTCGACGTAGGCGTCGGCGTGCAGCGTGCGGAGGGCGAGGTCCTCCAGCTCCGCCTTCACGTTCGACATCCCGAGCCGGTGGGCGAGCGGGGCGTAGATGTCGAGCGTCTCCTGCGCGATCTTGCGGCCCCTCTCGAGCGGCAGGAACTGCAGCGTCCGCATGTTGTGCAGGCGGTCGGCGAGCTTGATCATGATGACGCGCAGGTCGCGCGCCATCGCGATCAGCATCTTCCGGAAGTTCTCGGCCTGGCGCTCCTCGCGCGAGGAGAACGCGAGCTTGCCGATCTTCGTGACGCCGTCCACCAGCTCGGCGATCTCCTTGCCGAACTCGCGCTCGAGGTCCGCCTTGGTCGCCTTCGTGTCCTCGATGACGTCGTGGAGAAGGCCCGCCGTCACCGTGGTGACGTCCATCTTGAAGTCGACGAGGAGGTGGGCGACCTCGAGCGGGTGGGAGAGATACGGCTCGCCGGAGGCGCGCTGCTGACCCTGGTGCGACGCTTCAGAGAACCTGTAGGCACGCTCCAGCACCGCCAGGTCGGCACCTGGCTGATACTTCGGAATCGCCTCGATCAGGGTTTCGAGTTGGGTCACGTGGCCATAGCCTCTGCTTAAACATGTGAGTTTACTCGCAAATTCAGGCCTTGGCCACCGCTTTTTTCCCTCGACCCCTTCCCCCGACGTAGATCGTCCAGTCCACGACGAGCGCGGCCGCGACGTACGTCGTCGAGTACGTGCCCGTGATCACGCCGACGAACAGGACGAACGCGAAGTCCTCGAGCACCTTGCCGCCGAGGAACAGCAGGATCGCCGTCGAGAAGAAGACCGTCAGCGACGTGAGGACCGTCCGCGAGAGCGTCTGGTTCACCGCGTCGTTCATCTGGATCGCGAAGGTCTTGCCTTTTTGGGAGCCCCGGCCGCGGTTCTCGCGCAAGCGGTCGTAGGCGACGATCGTGTCGTTCACGGAAAACCCGATGATCGTCAGGAGCGCGGCAAGCACCGGCAGCGAAAACTCCCGACCGAAGAGCGAGAGCGCACCCAGGCAGACGATCACATCGTGGAAGACCGCGATGACGGCGGCCACGCCGCCCTTCAGATCGAACCGGATCGCGATGTAGACGAGGATACCCATCATGCCGAAGAGCACGGCGTAGATCGCCTGGAGCTGCAGCTCCTTGCCCACCTGCGGGCCGACGAACTCCGCGCGGCGGATCTCGCTCTTGCCCACCGACGGATCGGCGGCAAGCGCATCGTGGATCTTCTTCGCCGCTTCCTGCGACGACACGGCCGTCAACGGCAGTCGGATGATGTATTCACGCGGGTCACCGAACTCCTGGATGATGCTCTCGCCGAGCTGGATCTTCCCGAGCGCCGCCCGGATTTTGGCGATGTCGGGCTTCTGGTCGAAGCGGACCTGCACGAGCGTGCCGCCCGTGAAGTCGATGTCGTAGTGGATGCCGCGCGTGACCAGCGAGACGCACCCCAGCAGCGTGAAGGCGATGGACACGACGTACGCCCACTTCCGCATGCCGATGAAGTTGTAGTTGGGATTCCGGAAGATCTCGATCATATGGAGATGGCTGCCAGCTTCCGTCGCCCCATGTAGATCAGGTCGAAGAGCAAACGGGTAAAGAACACGGCGGTGAAGAGGCTCGCGCTGAGGCCGACGAAGAGCGACACCGCGAAGCCCTTCACGGGGCCGGTGCCGAAGTTGTAGAGGATGGCCGCGGTCACGAGGACGGTGACGTGCGTGTCGATGATCGTGCGAAACGCCCGGCTGAAGCCCGCCTCGACGGCGGAGCGCGGCGTCTTGCCCACCTTCAGCTCCTCCCGGATGCGCTCGAAGATCAGGATGTTCGTGTCGACGGCCATGCCGATCGTCAGCGCGATGCCCGCGATGCCCGGCAACGTCAGCGTGGCGCCGAAAGCGGCCATGCACGCCAGCAGGATGATCAGGTTGAGGACGAGCGCCGCGTCCGCGATCAGACCGGACAGGCGGTAGTAGACCAGCATGAAGACGAAGATGATCACCGACGACGCCGCGATCGCGGTCATGCCCTGGCGGATGGAGTCGGCGCCGAGCGACGGGCCGACCGTGCGCTCCTCCAGGATCGTGACGGCGGCGGGCAAGGCACCTTCACGCAACACGATCGCGAGGTCCCGCGCCTGATCGACCGTGAACTGGCCGGTGATGACGGCGCGCCCGCCGGGGATCCGCTCGTTGATCCGCGGCGCGGAGTACACGCTGCCGTCGAGGACGATCGCGAGGTGCCTGGCGACGCTCTGCTCGGTGATCTCCCCGAAGCGCTGCGCCCCCGCGGGGCTGAACGTGATGGCGACCTGCCAGTTGCCCGGTGAGTTCGGATCCGACTGCACGCTCGCGTCGGTGAGCTCGTTCCCCGTGAGGAGCGTGCGCTTCTGGAGGACGTACGGAATCCGCTGCTCCTCCTTGCCCTCCTTGTTGACGCGGCGCTGGTAGGCGAGCTCCGAGCCCTCGGGCAGGCGCCCGGCGAGCGCTTCCTCGGTCGAGGTGCGGTCGTCGACCAGTTTGAACTCGAGCAAGCCCGTCTGGCCGATGAGCGCCTTGGCGCGGTCGGGATCCTGCACGCCCGGGAGCTGGATGAGAATACGATCCTCGCCCTGCCGCGTGATCGTCGCTTCCGCCACGCCGAACTTGTCCACGCGGTTCCTGATCTTTTCGACGGCGCCGCGGGTCGCGAGGTCGCGCTGCTGGTTGACCTCGCGATCGGCCATGGCGAGGATGAAGCGCCCGGCCGCCTGATCGCTGGTGCGGCGCTCGAACGTCTGGAACTGCGACGCGACCGTGAGCGCGTCGTTCCACGCCGACGGCGACGCCAGCTCGACCACGAAGCCGCGATCGCCTTCGCGGGCCACGCGTTTGATGCCGATGCCTTTGCGCTCGAGCGCCGTCTTGAAGTCTTCGGCGGCGCGCTCGGTCTGAGTCGACACCGCCTTGCTCGTGTCGACCCCGAGCACGAGGTGGATGCCGCCCTGCAGGTCCAGGCCGAGGTTGATGCTCTTCTTCGGCGGGTACAGGTACCAGAGCGAGACGAGGACGACGGCCGCGACGAGACCGATGCGGAACCAGAGATTTCTACGCATCCTTGTCGCCCTGGCCCTCCGCGACGCGCCCAATGGCGGAACGGTCGAAGGTCATCTTCACCTGGTCGGCCACGCGGAGCGTCACCGTCGTCTCGTCGAGACCGGTGACGGTCCCGTGCATCCCGCCCGTCGTCACGACGCGGTCTCCCCGCTTGACGGCGGCGAGGAGCCGCTCGCGATCGCGCCGCTGGGTCTGCTGCGGCCGGATGAGCAGGAAGTAGAAGATCGCGAAGATCGCCGCGAAGAAGACGAGCTGGGTGAGAATGGCGTTGCCCCCGGCTCCGCTCGGCGCCGCGGCGCCGGCCAGCACGAGCTCACCGGGAACGAGATTCATGGGGGCCGATCCTCCGAGGCTGCGCGAGGGTCACTCGAGCGGAATGTCCACGGATGGTACTGCATATCGCGCGAAAAACCGAGCGCGGAATGCTTCGAATGCGCCACTCGCGATCGCGTCGCGCATCGCCGTCATCAAGCCCACGAAGAAGTGGACGTTGTGGAGCGAGAGCAGGCGGTGGACGAGCAGCTCGTCCGCCATGAACAGGTGGCGCAGATACGCGCGCGAGAACGTCCGGCACGTATAGCATCCGCACGCCGCGTCCAGCGGCGCGGGATCGCGCGCGAAGCGCGCCTGCTTGATCGTGAGCGGACCGTCGGCGGTGAACGCCTGGCCGTTGCGCGCATTCCGCGTCGGCAACACGCAGTCGAACATGTCGATCCCCCGCGAGACGGACTCGACGAGATCCTCGGGCTTGCCGACACCCATCAGGTAGCGCGGCCGGTCGCGCGGGAGGAGCCCCGCGGTCAGCTCGGTGAGGTCGTACATGACGGGTTTCGGCTCGCCCACCGCCATGCCGCCGACCGCGTAGCCCTCGAAGCCCAACGCGACCGTCTCCTCCACCGCCCGCCGGCGCAGCGTCTCGTCCGTCCCCCCCTGGACGATGCCGAACATCGCGGACGGTCTCCCGGCGCCACGATGCGCATCCAGCGATCGCTTCGCCCAGCGCAGCGTGAGGGCGAGCGAGCGCTCGGTCTCGGCCGGCGTGGACGGGTAGCGAAGGCATTCGTCGAGCGGATGGATGATGTCCGCGCCGAGCGCGTGCTGTACCTCCGTGGCCAGCTCCGGCGTGAGCAGGTGCTCGCGGCCGTCGACCGGCGAGCGAAAGCGCGCGCCTTCCTCGGTGATCTTCCTGACCTTCGCCAGGCTGAAGACCTGGAAGCCTCCGGAATCGGTGAGGATCGGTCCCTCCCACGCCATGAAGCGGTGCAGCCCACCGAGCTCGCGGATCAGCTCGTGGCCCGGCTTGGCGAAAAGGTGGTACGTGTTCGCCAGCACGATCGACACGCCAATCGCGCGCAGATCGTCGGGCCCCAATCCCTTCACGGTGCCGCGCGTGCCGACCGGCATGAACACCGGTGTCTCCACCACGCCGTGCGTGGTCGTCAATCGCCCGCGCCGCGCGGCGCCGGCGGTCGCGAGGAGCTCGAAGCTCATCGCTACTCGATCAACGTGGCGTCGCCGTAGGAGTAGAAGCGGTAACCCGCGTCCGCGGCGTGCGCGTAGGCGCGCAGGACCAGATCGCGCCCCGCGAACGCGCAGACCAGCGAGAGTAGCGACGTGCGCGGGAGATGGAAATTCGTGACGAGGACGTCCACCACCCGAAAGCGGTGGCCGGGATGGATGGTCACCGCCGCGAGGCCGTCGAACGGGCGGACCGCGCCGGCGGCGTCGACCGCGCTCTCCAGTGTCCGCGTCACCGTGGTGCCGACCGCCACGATGCGTCGACCCTTGGCACGCGCGGCATTGATGCCACGCGCCGTGTCGGCGGAGATGACCGCGCGCTCGGGAGCGACGGCGTGGTCTTCGACACGCGTCGTCTTGATCGGCCGGAACGTCCCGGGCCCGACGTGCAGCGTCACCCGCTGCACGTCGATCGCGCGCGCGCGAAGGCGCGTCAGCAGCTCCTCGCTGAAGTGCAGTCCGGCCGTCGGCGCCGCGACCGACCCGGCCGTGCGCGCGTACACCGTCTGATAGCGCTCCGAATCCTCGGGCCCCGGCTTGGCATGACGCGCGATGTACGGCGGCAGCGGCGGCAACCCCTGTGTCTCGAGGAGCTCGCCGATGGTGCCGTCGAGCCGCTCGATGACCCGCAGGCCGTCGGCTTCCACCGCCGCGACACGCAGGCGCGCCCCGGCCTCGCCGCCCGCCCGCAGGTCGACACCCGCACGACAGCGCCGGCCCGGGCGCACGAGCGCGCGCCAACGCGCAGGATCGAGCGGCTCGACGAAGAGCAGCTCGATGGGGCGCCCGCCCGCGTCCTCGGCGAACACGCGCGCGGGGATCACGCGCGAATCGTTCACCACGAGGCAATCACCGGG
>JBGOTH010000064.1:0-10368 GCA_041476345.1 Methylomirabilia bacterium | reverse complement strand
CGCGCTCCTCAGGGCTTCATTCGCTGACGCAACGGTCGTGCTGCGGTGGTCGACGCTCGGGATCCACGTCGTCGCGCGCAGTCGCACGTTGTCCACGTAGACCCCCCGCATCGCAGTAGCCCGATTCACGGCGCGAGCAAACCCTCTGTCGAGCTCGAGTGGATGGTCCCGGAGCTTCATCTCTGCCTCCTATCCAGCGATTCGTGCGTCATCGAGGTGAAATGCAACGCTGGTGCCGAAGCTCCGGGCGCGCCAACTCGTTGAAAAGACGGGGGGTGGGGACTGAAGGTGCTCTGGCGCCCACACCCGAACGCTGGGGGCGGCGCCATGCTCCCGCTCTTCCTTCGTGTCGCGTGGGTCGAGGGATGCCAGCGCCGCGGGGAATCATATTAGAATCCCCCGGGGTCAAACGCCGTCGCGCAGGGGGCTCGAGACTTGAGAGACACGACCGCAAGATTCACGATGTTCGCGCTCGCGATGTGCCTTGTCGTCGCCCTCACGACCTTGCTCGCGCCCGCCCGCAGCGCGGGGGCCGCGGACCTGATCTTCGACACCCAGGACTTCGCGCCCTTCAGCTACGAGGTCAACGGTGTGGTTTCCGGGCCGGCCGCAGACGTCATTCGTCGCGTGTGCACGGACATGAAGATCACGTGCGACATGCGTCTGCTGCCGTGGCGTCGCGCCCAACAGGAAGTGGAGGACGGCAAGGCGCACGCGATGTTCCTCATCGGCTGGAATGCCGAGCGCGCCAAGTGGCTGCACTTCTCGCTGCCGATGGTCAACACCGAGTACGGCTTCTTCGTCCGCGAAGACAATCCCCTGAAGTTCACGCAGACGAGCGACGTGAAGGGCTACGTGGTCGGGGTCTTTGGACCGTCGAATACCGCCACGTCCCTCGCCAAGATCAAGGCGGAGGTCGGAGATCTCACGATCGACATGACCCCGGACGACGAGTCAGCCTTCCGGAAGCTCTCGCTGGGCCGCGTCAAGGCCGTATTCTCCAACCGCGACGTCGGGTATGACCTCGCGAAGAAGCTGGGGATCACGAATATCCGCTACTCCGGGCGGCAGCAAAGCCTGAAGTACTACGTCGGCTTCTCCCAGAAGTTCACGGACAAGAAGCTCGTCGACCAGTTCAACGCCACGTATCGGGCGCTCCACAAGCAGGGTGTCATCCAGGAGATCCTCGGCCGCTACCGCATGGACGCCGCGGCACCGGAGTGAGCGCGCCCGCGTGAACGATCGCGCCTCCCCCGCTCCGCCGCCCGTCACCCGGAGCGTCAGCAAGCGCTTCACGTCGGCCTTCATCGCCGTCGTAACCGTCCTCCTCGTCGGCTTCGCGGCGGTGGTCATCGTGGTCAACGTCCGCAAGATCGACACCGATCTGCGCGAGCTGCTGAACGACGTGGCGGGGCTCGCCCAAGTCAGCCTGCCCGCTCCCGTGTGGAACCTCGACACGGAGCTGGTCACCAGCTTCGCGGACGCGCTGCTGCTCCGGGAGCCTCTGACTTTCGTCGAGGTTCTGTCAGAGGGCCAGTCGATCGCCGCGCGAAGCCTGCCGGGGCACAAGGAGCGGACCTTCTCCGACTTCAGCGCCTCGGCGGCGTTCCTCGTGAAGACCGCCGACATCGTGCACCAGGGCAAGAAGATCGGCACGGTGCGCCTGGTGGCCTCGCGCGAGGGCCTCCGGCAAGCGATCCTCTGGAATGCCGCTGGCATCCTGGCCCTCACCATCGTGAGCATCGCGGCGATCTCCACGACGTCCATCGTCATCACGCGGCGATACATCGCGCGGCCGCTGGCGGCGCTGCAGGGGTCGGCCGGGCTGATCGCGGGCGGCAACCTCGAGGCGTCGATCGACACGACCCATCAGGACGAGATCGGCCAGCTGGCGCGCGACCTCGACGCGATGCGTGGATCGCTGAGGACGCTCATCGACGAGCGGCGCCAGAACGAGCAACGACTGGAGGAGGTGGTGGCGGAGCGCACCAGCGCCCTCCAGTCGAAGACCCTCGAGCTCACGCGGACGGTGGACGAGCTGCGCGCACTGGGCGAGGTCGGCCGCGCTGTCAGCTCCACGCTCGATCTGGAGACTGTCCTCACGGTCATCGTCTCGCACGCGGTGCAGATCACGGGGACCGACGGCGGGGCGATCTACGAGTACGATCCGTCGACGCGGACCTTCGAGCTGCGTGCGACCCATCAGATGGAAGCGGAGCTCATCGCGGCCCTCCGCGCGCATCCGCCCCGTCTGGGCGAGGGAACGGTGGGACGGGCCGCCGCCACTCGCCTGCCGGTGCAGATCGCCGACGTCGACGAGGACCGTACCTACGACGTCCGGCTGCGCGAGCTCTTCGACCGGCACGGCTTCCGCGCGCGGCTGGCGGTGCCGCTGATCCGCGAAGACGAGATCGTCGGCGCCCTCGTCGTGCGCCGTCGGTCCCCCGGGACTTTCTCGTCGGAGCTGAGCGACCTCCTGCAAACCTTCGCCACGCAGTCGGTCCTCGCCATCCAGAATGCGCGGCTCTTCCGCGAGATCGAAGAACAGCGGCGGGCGCTCGAGATCGCGAGCCAGCACAAGTCGCAGTTCCTCGCGAACATGAGCCACGAGTTGCGCACGCCGATGAACGCCATCATCGGCGTCGGTGAGCTGCTCCTGGAGGATGCACGGGATCTGAAGCGCGAGGACGAGGTCGAGCCGCTGACGCGCATCCTGCGTGCGGCGCGCCACCTGCTCGCGGTCATCAACGACATCCTCGATCTGTCCAAGATCGAGGCAGGCAAGATGGACCTGCACCTCGAGTCCTTCGCGATCGCCCCGCTCCTCGACGACGTCGCCGGGACGGTGCGCGGGCAGGCCGAGAAGAACGGGAACGTGCTGCGCGTCGAGTGCGCGCCCGATGTCACGACGATGCTGGCCGATCCGATGCGTGTTCGGCAGGCGCTTCTCAACCTGGCCAGCAACGCCGTGAAGTTCACCGAGAAGGGTCAGGTCACGATCGCGGCCGCGCGCGTGTCCGACGCCGCCGGCGACGCCATCGTCCTCCGCGTGTCGGATACCGGTATCGGCATGACGTCCGATCAGGCGGCGCGGCTCTTTCAGGACTTCACCCAGGCCGACGAGTCCACCACGCGCAAGTACGGGGGCACCGGTCTCGGGCTTGCGATCAGCCGGCGCTTCTGCCGCATGATGGGTGGCGACATCACTCTCGAGAGCACGCCGGGCCAGGGCTCGACCTTCACGATCCGTCTGCCGGTGGCGGTAGATCCGGCGACTACAGCCGAGGCACTACGGGAACCCGTGGCGCCGTCGAAGTCGCGCGCATCTCGCCGTGGCGATCGATCCGTCCTCGTCATCGACGACGACCCGACGGTGCGCGATGTGATGGCGCGGTTCCTGGAACGGCAAGGGTTCGACGTCGTGACCGCCGCCGGCGGCCTCGAAGGCCTCGCGCTCGCCCGGGACCGCCATCCGGCCGCGATCACGCTCGATATCATGATGCCGGGCGTCGACGGCTGGACCGTCCTTGCCGCGATCAAGGGCGATCCGAGCCTCGCGGACATCCCGGTGATCCTCGTCACGATCGTGGACGAAAAGCAGCGAGGCTACGCGCTGGGCGCCCTCGAGTACATGGTCAAGCCCATCGACCACGAGCGGCTGGGGGCCGTGCTCCGGGGACTGTGCGCTCGCCCGGGCCGTCTGCTCCTGGTCGACGACGATGGTGACGGCCGCGCGATCATGCGCGACTCACTCTCGGGCGAGGGATGGACGGTCACCGAGGCGGAGAACGGCCGCGTCGCGCTGGACCGGATGAAGCACGCGGTTCCCGACGCGATCGTGCTCGATCTGATGATGCCCGAGATGAACGGCTTCGAGTTCCTCACGGAGCTCCGGGCGCGCCCCGAGTGGCGCGCCATTCCGGTGGTCGTGGTGACGGCTCGCGACCTCACCGACGCCGATCGTCGGCACCTCAGCGGCGCGGTCGAGCGGGTCATCCAGAAGAGCGGTCACGGCGGCGATGATCTCTTGCGCGAGGTCGGGGAGGCGCTCGCCGCCTGCATCGGGCGCCCACGCACATGAAAATCCTGTACGTCGAAGACAACGACGACAACGTCTACGTCGTCAGGAACCGTCTGACGCGGGCGGGGTACACGGTGGTGGTGGCGGTGGACGGACAGCAGGGCGTGGACATGGCGCTCGCCGAGCGCCCCGACCTGATCTTGATGGACCTGAGCCTGCCGGAGCTCGACGGCTGGGAAGCCACGCGCCGCCTCAAGGCGGCGCCGGAAACGAAAGCCATCCCGGTCATTGCGCTGTCCGCGCACGCCATGGCCGGCGATCGCGAGAGGGCGCTCGCGGCCGGCTGTGACGACTACGACACCAAGCCCGTCGACTTCACGCGGCTGAGGGCGAAGATCGACGCGCTGCTGCCGCGGCGCGAGTCGTGATCGCGTGAGTACCGGCGGCCCCGCGTTGCTCGTCGTCGACGACAACGAAGACAACCGCTACACGCTGACGAGGCGGCTGCAGCGGGAGGGGTATGTGAATCTGACGACCGCATCCGACGGCCGGGAAGCCCTGAAGCTTCTCGATGCGAGGCCGTTCGATCTGGTTCTGCTGGACGTCATGATGCCGGAGATGAACGGGTACCAGGTGCTGGAGCACCTGAAGGCCGACGGGAAGCTGCGCGACCTGCCGGTCATCATGATCTCGGCGCTCGACGAAATCGAGAGCGTTGTCCGCTGCGTCGAGCTCGGGGCCGAGGACTACCTGCCCAAGCCGTTCAACCCGACACTGCTGCGCGCACGGGTCGGGGCGAGCCTGGAGAAGAAGCGCCTGCGTGATGCCGTGCGCGCGAGCCTCGAGCGCCTGGAGGACGAACTGGGTGCGGCGCGCAAGCTGCAGCTCGCCATGCTGCCGGACACATTTCCTTCGTGGTCGGCGGAGCAGCCGGTGGAGCTCTATGCGCTGATGGATCCGGCGAAGGAGGTCGGCGGGGACCTGTACGACTTCTTCGCCGCGCGCGACGGTGTGTTCTGCTTCCTGGTGGGGGATGTCTCCGGCAAGGGCGCGCCGGCGGCAATGTTCATGGCGCGCACGCGCAGTCTCGTGCGCATGGCCGTGGATCTCTGGGGCCGGCTGGGCACCGAGCAAGCTTCGCCGGCGGCGATCGCCGAGGCGGTGAACCGCGAGCTGTGCCAGAACAATCGCGACCGGATGTTCGTCACCGTGTTTCTCGGCTTCCTGGACACGAAGAGCGGGGTGATGGCCTACGTGAACGCCGGCCACCTCGGACCGCACATTCTCCACGGCTCTGGCGGGCTCGAGCAGATCACCGGCAGGCCCGAGGCGCCGCTTGCCGTACGGCCGGATTCCCAGTACCAGAATCGAGCGCTGACGTTGCAGCCGGGGGATGCGGTGTTCATTTGCACCGACGGTGTGATCGAGGCGATGAACGAGACCGGGGAGCTCTATTCCAACGCGCGGCTGGAGGCCGACCTGCGCGCGCCTTGCCCACGCACGCCAGAAGAGATGGTGCGTACGGTCAAGGCCCACGTCGATGCCTTCACAGGGGAGGCGCCGAAGGCGGATGACGTGACCATGCTCGCGCTGCGCTGGAGATCGGCGCAGGCCTGATTCATGCCCGGGCTCCTGCCGCACAGCACGGATCTCGCGATTCGCAACGACGTCGCGGAGCTTGCAATCCTTCGGGGTGCGTTGGATCGTCTCGGGGAAGAGTTCCGCATCCCCTCCGAGCCCCTGCTGCAGCTTCAGGTCGTACTCGATGAGATGGTCAGCAATGTGATCAAGTATGCTTGGCCGGACGGGGGAGCCCACGAAGCGCGCGTCCGCATCACGGTGCGTGTCGATGGCATAGAAGTCGAGATCGTCGACGACGGCAGAATGTACGACCCTCTCCTCGCGCCGGTGCCCGAACGGCTTCCGGCGGGCCGCCGACCCAAGCCTGGGGGAGTGGGCATCCACATGGTCAAGCAGCTCGTCGACGAGTGCGCCTACGCGCGAATCGACGGCCACAATCATCTCAAGTTGACCAAGCGGTGCGCCGTCGTCGCAGTGGATCGGTGAGAGGAGCAGGACATGGTAGAAAGCGCTCTCAAGGTGGCGGAGACTCGAAGCGGTCAGGTGTGCATCGTGGCGGTCAGCGGCCGCATCGACAGCACGAACGCCAACGACCTCTTGACCCGACTGAACACCCTCCTGTCCTCGGGTGAGAAGATCCTCCTCGTCGATTTCAAGGAGGTGCTCTATTTGACGAGCGCCGCGTTCAGGGTATTGCTCGTCGCGACGGACGAGGCGGAGCGCAACGCCGCACGCTTCGTGCTGTGCAGCGTGCTCGGCCAGGTCCGCGACCTGTTCGAGATGGGCGGGCTGCTGGACGCGTTCACCATCCTTGGCTCGCGCGAAGAGGCGGTCGCCAAGCTCGGCCTCGCGTGACGGAGCGCTCGAGATGGCGCGTCCAGTCGGGCTGCTCTACGCGGTAGACGATGCCGTGCCGGCGGGCATGCTCGTGTTGTCCGCCCTGCAGCATATCGGGGTGATCGCGACGACCCTGTTCTACCCGCTCATCCTGGCTCGCGAGGCGGGGTTCGATCCACACGCGACCCTCAACTTCATGTCGCTCTGCATGCTCACCCTCGCGGTGGGCACGGCGCTGCTGTGTGTTCGTTCCAAATTTGTCGGCAGCGGGTATCTCTGCCCCGCGGGTTACACGCAGATCTATCTCGGTCCGTGCCTGTTCGCCTTGCAGAACGGCGGCCTTGCCGTCATGTTCGGGATGACCGTCGTCGCCGGGTTCCTGCAGACGGCCCTCGCGCCCGCGCTGCGACGGCTGCGCCCGTTACTGCCGTCTGAAATTGCCGGCTTGGTGACGGCCATCATCGGACTGTCCATCGCGACGCTGGGAATGCGCTATGTCCTCGGGATCCAGGGCCACCGCGAGATCCGGGCCGACTCCGTCGTGATCGCCGTGATCGCCCTTGCGACGATGATCGTATTGAACATCTGGACGAAGGGTCTGACAAAGCTGTTCTGCGCCATGATTGGAATGCTCTTCGGGTGTGCCGCCAGTGCCGTGCTGGGACAGCTTGACCTGTCGATCGTCGCGTCGAGCGCGGGCGAGGCTCTCATGCGCGTGCCGGTCGTCCAGTTCGTCGGCTGGAAGTTCGACGCCGCGTTGCTGGCGCCGTTCGCGATGGTGGCGGTGGCCTCGACCCTGCAGACCCTCGGAAACGTATCCACCGCGCAGCGGATCAATGACGCGGATTGGTTGCGTCCGAGCTTCCGCTCTCTGAGCGGGGGGGTGGCCGCCAACGGGATCGCTTCGATGTTCGGCGGGATGGTGGGAACGCCGGGCGTCAACGTGTATACCGCGTGCGTCGGACTCTCGAGCGCGACGGGCATCACGAGCCGCCGGGTCGGCTACGCCATCAGCGTCATATTGCTGGTGCTGGCGACCGTGCCCGTGGCCGCCGGCGTCTTCCTGGCCGTACCGTACCCGGTCATCGGGGCTCTTCAACTGTTCTTGGGCGCGTTCGTGCTCACGAGTGGCTTGCAGATGATCACCGCACGGATGCTCGATTCGAGACGAACGATCGTGATCGGCCTCTCGTTCGCCATCGCGGTGACGGCCGATATCTATCGAGACGCGTTTGCCACGCTGCCGCCGGTGCTTCAGCCGGTGTTCGGCAATTCGCTGGTGCTCGGAACGACCTGCGCCGTGCTGCTGAACCTGATCATGCGTATCGGGGTGCGCAAGCGAGAATCGCTGAATCTCGAGCCGGGGCCTCTCGATCGCGAAGCGGTGGAGGAGTTTTTGTCCGAGCAAGGGGGGCGATGGGCGGCGCGTCGCGAGGTCGTCAGCCGCGCCACGTTCGGGCTGGTCCAGGTGCTGGAAGTCATCGGCAGTCGGCCGGGCGGCGTCGAGATCGAGGCCAGCTTCGACGAGTTCAGCCTGGACATACGCGTGCGGCACGCGGGGGCGCCGCTTGCTCTCCCCGAGCACCGCCCCAGCACGCGAGAGATCGTCGCCAGCGAGGAAGGCGAGCGCCTGCTCGCCGGCTATCTGCTGCGCCGCAGCGCCGACCGGATCAGTTCCCGCGCGGCGGGCGAGCGTGCGGAGACTCAGCTGCATTACGACCACTGACCTGGCCGGGCACGGCTAGTCGCGTGCTAAGCTCGCGGGCCATGACGTCCCTCGTTCTCGCGGGCCTGCTGATCATGCTGACGGTGGTGCCCGCTTTCGCGGAACCACCCACCGGCTTCCTCGAGTTCGCGTGGGGCACGAACCCCACCGTGGTGCGCGAGAGGCTCATCGCGTCGCGCTGCCGGTACGCGACCGAGAGTCGGACCGCCTGGTACTCCATCGAGTGTCACGACTATCTCGTCGAAGGGCTCAGCATCCCCGTGCTCCGGCTCGATTTCGAGCCCGGCGACGCGCTGGCGGGCTATCACATGACCCTCGGCCGTGGATCCTACCGGGCGTTTCGCGACCTGGTGCTGCAGCGCTTCGGGAAACCCACGTCGCGCACGTCGATCTTCGTCTCCGGAGCACGGATGTGGTGGACGTGGCCCGGCGTGAGCGCGACGCTCATCGAAAAATGTGGTGAGGAAGAATCCTGCATCGAGGTGACGACCACGGCGCTCGATCGCCGCCGGGAGCAGGGCCGCGAGCGCGAGCGCCGGGACTCGATGCAGAGCTTCTAAGTGGCGCAGGCGGTATCATCATGTGGCTATCTTTCAGCTCTCGCTCTTTCGACTCGGAAACTTTCGGTGCCTTGGCGCGTCGGTCTTCCTGAACTCCGCCGGGATGATGGGCGAGATCGTGGTCCTCGGCTGGCTCACGCTCGAGCTGACGAACTCGCCCTTCATGGTCGGCGCGACGATGGGCATGCGGATGCTTCCGCTCTTCTTCGTGGGCGTGCCCGCCGGCGCGCTGGCCGACCAGTTCTCACGCCGCCGTCTGCTCCTGATGACGAGCGCGGGCCAGGCGCTCACCACGGCGACGATCGGCGTCTTCGCGCTGCTGGGGAGCGTCACCGTGGCCCACGTGATGGCGCTGACGCTGGCGGCCGGCGTGTTCCGGGGCATCGAGCACGCGGCGCGACAGAGCTACACGCACGACATCGTCGGTCCCGCGTCGCTCGTGAACGGCCTTGCCGTCCTCGGCGTCGCCATGCGTGGCGGCTGGCTGCTCGGCTCGCTCGGAGTCGGCGCCATCATCGCGCGCTTCGGCTCGGGTGTCGCCTACCTCGCCGTGGCGCTTGGATTTCTCGGCGGCGCGCTGGCGCTGCTGCCGGCGACGGCCCCGTCGCGAGACCGGTTGGCCGCGACCGGCTCGCTGTGGCGCAGCGTCGCGGATTTTCTCGTCGCGATGCGACGGCACCGCACGCTCCTCGTGCTGATGATGCTGACGGCCGGCGCGGAGGTCCTTGGATTCTCCCACCAGGCGCTGCTGCCGAGCCTCGCGCGCGACGTGCTCCACACCGGGCCTGAAGGGCTCGGCGCCCTGAGCGCGGCACGCGCCGTCGGCGGAATCCTCGGGCTCGCCGCGGTGTCGCTCCGAAGCGCGGCCGGCGGGACGAGGTTCCTGGCGGCGCTGATCACGTTCGGCGTGACCCTGATGATGCTCGGGGCCGCTCCGTATCTGGTGGGCTTCGCCGGCGTGTTCGTCGTGGTGACGATCGTGAACGCGGCGGGTGCGCTGGCCGATCTCTTCGCGCAGAGCTTGCTACAGCTGAGCGTGCCGCCCGAGCTGCGCGGGCGCGCGGGCGGCGCGTGGGTCGTCGCGATCGGCCTGGCACCGCTCGGTCAACTGCAGATCGGCGCGCTCGCGTCGCTGTTCGGCGTCAGCGTCGCGCTCGGCACCAGTGGGCTCGCGCTGGTGGTCCTCGCGGGGGCGACCGGCCTGTTGTTTCCACGCCTGAAGCGCGTGTAGCTTATTTCGCCTTCAGCTTCACGTCCTCGTACGGCGCCGACCACGGATAGTCGGCGATGAGCCCGAGCCCCGACTCCGCCACGCGCGGACCGTACCCTTGCAGCAGGGCGAGCTGCCAGATGGGCAGGTACATCGCCTTCTCATGGATCAGCTGCTGGATTCGGTGGAGGATGGCCTCGCGCTTTTTCCGATCGAGCTCGCCCGCTTGCTCTCGAAAAAGCCCGTCGATGTCAGGATAGCCGCCGTACGCGTAGATGCCGGTCGACACCGAGAACGCCTCGATCCGGGTGGCCGCGTTCCCGAACACGCCACTCAGGCCGTAGACGATGTTCTTCAGCTTCTTCTGTTGATACGCCTTGAGAAACCCGGCCCGCTCGAGCGGGCGCAGCTTCGTCCGGATGCCCGCCGCCTG